>CAZCJX010000001.1:0-1803 GCA_964499205.1 uncultured Actinomycetes bacterium
CTGCGGCTGCCGCTCGACCCGGTGGCGCCGGGCTCGCTGCGGCGGGCGACCGAGCCCGCGCCCCCGGCATCGCCGGCGGCGGGCGCGCCGCTGGTGGTCGCGTTCACCGCCGGCACGGCGAAGTCGCGCGCGTCCCTGGCGGCGCACTGGCAGCAGGTCTCCCTGGTCAGCCCCACGGGCATGGCGGTCACCTCCGGCGGCGGCGTCCGGGGGGCGCCCGACAGCGCCGCTGTGGCCACCGCCGCGGCCCACGGCCTGCCGGTGTGGCCGCTGCTGCAGAACGACGCCTCCGACAGCGCCGGCATCGACGCGCTGCTCTCCGACCCCGCCGCCGTCGGGCGCCTGGTCGCCGCCGCCTCCGGCGCCCTCGTCGAGGGCGGCTTCCCCGGCCTCCACCTCGACATCGAGGGGGTGCCGGAGAAGGACCGCGACCACCTCAGCGACCTGATCCACCGCCTGGCCCAGGCCCTGCACGCCCAGGGGCGCAAGCTGGCGGTCGCGGTCGTGCCGCACAAGCCCGGCCACCTCAACGTCTACTCGGCCGCCTACGACCTCCCCGCCATCAGCGCCGCCGCCGACCTGGTCACCCTGATGGCCTACGACGAGCACACCTCGCTCACCGGCCCGGGCGCCGTCGCCGGCCTCGCCTGGGACCAGCAGGTGCTCGCCGGCAGCCTGCCCGAGATGCACAGCCCCGCCACCGCGCTGCTCGGCCTGCCGCTCTACGCGCGCACCTGGGCCGCCGACGGCGGCGTGGTCGCCGATTCCTACGCCGCGTCGCTGGGCGGCGCGCTGTCAAACCCCGGCGCGCGCGTCGACTACGACTTCGACGCGGCCACGCCGCTGGTGCGCAGCGCCGACGGGGCGTCGTCGACGTACTTCGACGACGCCGCCAGCCTGGCGGTGAAGCTGTCGCTGGCCGCCTCTCAGCACATGCGGGGAATCGCCTTGTGGCGACTGGGATTCGAGGATCCCGCGTGGTGGGACGCGCTGCCCGCGACGGCGCCGCGACCGTGAGCTTCTGCGTTTTCGACGTGATGCGCTGCGAGTGCGCCGCTCTGCTGACCGCGGCGCGCGGGGTGCTGACTGCGGCGGCTGCACCGGCGTATCTCCAGCCGCCCCCGGTTTACTGACCGATCGGTCGGTAATGCCCGCCGGGCCTGGCTTCTAGCTCTCCGGCGCGCGCGGCTGGTCGCCCAGGTCGGGCAGGTCCATGGAGTTGATCATCTCGCGGAAGATGGCGAGCTTCTCCTCGTCCTCCTCCGACACCTCGGGCTCGCCGTCGCCCTCGCCCTCCTTCTCGGGCAGCACGCCGGCCTTGTCGAGCACCTCGTCGGCGACGAAGATCGGCGCGCCGACGCGCACGGCGACGGCGATGGCGTCGGAGGGGCGGGCATCGATGTCGAGGTTGCGGCCGTTGGCGGTGGCGAGGATGCGCGCGTAGAAGACCTCGTTGCTCAGCGAGGTGACCACCACGCGATGCACCTCGACGTCCACCGCGCCGAGCACGTTGACCAGCAGGTCGTGGGTGATCGGGCGCTCGGGGGTGATCCCGGTGATCTTGAGGGCGATGGCGTTGGCCTCGTGGATGCCGATCCAGATGGGAAGGTAGCGCTCCGCCTCCTTCTCCTTGAGGATCACCACATGCTGGTGGGTGGGCATGTGGACCCGGATGCTGTCGACGGACATCTCGATCAAGTCGCCCATGGGCCTGATGATAGCTCCGCCGTAGCGCCGCACCCGCTCGCGACAGGTTCGCCGCCGCTGGGCGGCGAGTGCCGGCGGCGAGTGCCGCCGAGGAGG
>CAZCJX010000001.1:1903-45110 GCA_964499205.1 uncultured Actinomycetes bacterium
GGCTCGGGGAGGATCTGCCTCCCCGTTGGGCGCGCGTCTGAGCGCGCCGGTAAGAGGGGCTCGGGGAGGATCTGCCTCCCCGTTGGGCGCGCGTCTGAGCGCGCCGGTAAGACGGGCCCGGGGAGGATCTGCCTCCCCGTTTGGGCGCGCGTCTGAGCGCGCCGAGAGACTGCTCAGCTCTCCGCCACCGTGGCGCCCTGCCCGGGCGATTCCTCCACCCCCACCTCCAACCGCACCGGGAGCTCCGGCAGGCGGCTGCGCAGGCGCCCCAGGAGGTACCCGGCGAGGCACTCGCAGGTCGTATTCACCACGGGCAGCACGCAGACCTCCCCCGCGGGGAACACGAACCGCCGGTCCCCCTGGCGCATCTCCACGTGCCCGTCCGGCGCCTCGGCCACCTCGACCTCGGGACACTCGCCGGGGATGAGCATGTGGTGGTCGAGGGCGGCGCACTCCGCCTCGACTGCCCGCTTGAGGTCGGCGAAGTCGACCACCGTGCCGTCGCGGCGGACGCGGCCGTGGGCGCGCAGCGAGACCCGGTAGTTGTGCCCGTGGATGCGCTCGCTGCCGCTCTCCAGGATGCTGAAGTGGGCGGCGGCGAAGCCGAGGCGGTCCTTGCGGATCTCCAGCACCGCGTCCTGGGGCGGTGGGACGGGGGAGGGCGCCATGCGCGGCTACCATAGCGCGTCGTGCCGCGCGAAACCCTCCTGCTCATCGACGGCCACGCGCTCGTCTTCCGCGCCTTCTTCGCCATGCCCGCGCTGACCAACACGCGCGGCGAGATGACCAATGCCGTCTACGGCTTCACCTCGATGCTGCTCAAGGTGCTCGGCGAGCACCGGCCCGACTACGCCATCGCCGCCTTCGACCCGGCCGGTCCCACCTTCCGGCACGACGAGTACAAGGAGTACAAGGCGCAGCGCCCGCCGGCGCCGCCAGAGATCCTGCGCCAGATGCCCTGGTGCCGGCAGATCGTCGAGGCGATGAACATGCCGATCGTCGAGATGCCGGGCTTCGAGGCCGACGACGTCATCGGCACCCTGGCGCGCAAGGCCGAGGAGCAGGGCCTCGACGTGCTCATCCTCACCGGCGACCTCGACGCGCTGCAGCTGGTGACGCCGCACGTGCGCGTCTACGCCACGCGGCGGGGCATCACCGACACCGTCGTCTACGACATGGACAAGGTGCGCGAGCGCTACGGGTTCGAGCCGCCCCTGGTCGTCGACTTCAAGGCGCTGCGCGGCGACACCTCCGACAACATCCCCGGTGTGCCCGGCATCGGCGACAAGACGGCGATGCAGCTGGTGCAGCAGCACGGACCGCTGGAGTCCATCCTCGAGGCCGTGCCCGCGATGAAGGAGGGGCGCGTCAAGCGCGCCCTGATGGAGAACGAGGCGATCGCCCGGCAGAGCAAGCGCATGGCCACCATCATCCGCGACCTCGACGTGCCGCTCGACCTCGAATCCGCTCGGTACCTCTCGTACGACCGCGGCCGGGTGATCGCGCTGTTCGACGAGCTGGAGTTCCGCTCGCTGATCCCGCGGCTGCCACCGCAGGACGGCGGGGACGGTGCGGCTCCGGGCGCGCCGGCGGCGGCGTCGTACTACGGCCCCGCGCCGGCGCAGCTGCCACCGCCGGGGCAGGGCGAGCTGTCCTTCGACACGCCGCCGCCGGCCGCCGCGAACGTGACGGTGTTGCGCGACGTCGACGTGGTTCGCGACGTCGTCGAGCACCTGCGCGCGTCGGCGGGCGTGGCGGTGCGCACGGTGTGCGACGAGCCGGCACGGCACGGGGTGATCGCTGGCGTCGCGCTGGCCGCCGTGGACGACCCGTCGGTGGCGTGGTATCTGCCCGTGGCGCACCAGGTGCTCGACGGGTCGGCGCCCGAGGAGGCGGTGCAGCTCGTCGCCGCGTTGATGGGCGACGCGTCGGTGCCCAAGACGGGGTACGACCTCAAGCGCGAGGTGCTCGCCTGGCGGCGCAGCGGCGTGCACGTGGAGGGGCTGGAGTTCGACCTCATGCTCGCCGCATACCTGTTGAACCAGCGCACCCGGGTGCCGGCGTTGCCGCAGCTGGCCGCCGACCTGGTGGGCGCCACCTGCGACACCGAGGAATCGGTGCTGGGCAGCGGGCGCGGCGCGCGGCGGCCCACCGACCTCACCGTCGAGGAGGCGTCGGGGTGCTACGCGTCGATGATCGCCTTCGCCGGGCCGGTGCGGCGCGCCATGGAGCGCGACATGGAGGTCATCGGCGTGCGCGCGCTGCACGACGACATGGAGCTGCCCGTCGCCGCGGTGCTGGCCGAGATGGAGCTGCTCGGCATCGCCGTCGACGCCGATGCGCTGGCCGATCTGCGCCTCGAGCTGGAGCGGCGCATCGCCGAGATCGAGTCGGAGATCTTCTCGGCGGCGGAGGCGCCGTTCAACCTGGCCAGCACCCAGCAGCTCGCCAAGTTCC
This sequence comes from uncultured Actinomycetes bacterium, assembly GCA_964499205.1. Classification (GTDB taxonomy): domain Bacteria; phylum Chloroflexota; class Dormibacteria; order Aeolococcales; family Aeolococcaceae; genus DASRDZ01. The sequence goes on from CAZCJX010000001.1 coordinate 4,361, forward strand.
TCTACGACGACCTGGGACTCGCCTCGGGACGACGCACCAAGACGGGACGCTCCACCGACGCCGACACCCTGGAAGCGCTGCGCGAGGAGAACCCGCTGGTGGAACTGGTGCTGGAGCATCGCCAGCTCACCAAGCTGAAGGGCACCTACGTCGACGCGCTGCCGCAGCTGGTCGAGCACGACGGCCGCGTGCACACCTCGTTCAACCAGGCGGTGGCGGCGACGGGGCGGCTGTCCTCGGCTGACCCCAACCTGCAGAACATCCCGGTGCGCTCCGAGGTGGGCCAGCGCATTCGCGCCGCCTTCGTGCCGGGCGATCGCTCACACGTCCTGGTCAGCGCCGACTACTCGCAGATCGAGCTGCGGGTTCTGGCCCACGTCACCCAGGACCCCGGGCTGCTCGACGCCTTCCGCCGCCGCGAGGACATCCACACCCGCACCGCCTCGATCGTCTACGGCGTGCCGCCCGAGGCGGTCTCCCGGGACATGCGGCGCAACGCCAAGGTGGTCAACTTCGGCCTGGTGTACGGGCTCTCCGAGTTCGGGCTGTCCCGCGACACCGGCATGTCGCGCGAGGACGCCGCCGCCTTCATCGAGTCCTACTTCGCCCACTTCGCCTCGGTGACGCAGTGGCTGGAGCAGACCCGCGAGCAGGTGCGCAAGTGGGGCTTCGTGCAGACCATCTTCGGGCGCCGCCGCTACATCCCCGACGTGCTCGCCGCCAACCGCGGCATCCGCCAGGCGGCCGAGCGCATGGCGGTGAACATGCCCATCCAGGGCGCTGCCGCGGACATCATGAAGTTCGCCATGGTGCGCACCGACCGCGCCCTGCGCGCGGCGGGCATGCAGGCGCGGCTGCTGCTGCAGGTGCACGACGAGCTGGTGCTCGAGGCGCCACGCGACGAGGTCGATCCGCTGGTCGACCTGCTCCGCGACGCCATGGGCGGCGCCGCCGAGCTGAGCGTGCCGCTCGACGTCGATGTCAAGGTCGGCCAGAACTGGCGGGACATGGCCCAGCTGGCCGTCGTGTCGACGCCCGCCGAGTAGGCGTCGCAGGCCTTTCGCGTTGCCCGAGCTGCCCGAGGTCGAGACCGTCGTTCGCGACCTGCGCGGCGCCGTGGTGGGACGGCGCGTCTCGCGGGTGGACGTCCTCCATCCCGGGGTGATCCGCTTCCCGCTGCCCGAGGCATTCGCCGCGGGGTTGACCGGGGCGCGCTTCGAGTCGGTGGACCGCGTCGGCAAGTTCATGTTCTGCCTGCTCGATACCGGCGACGAGCTGGTGGTCCATCTCGGCATGACCGGACACGTGCTGGTGGTGGACGACCCGTCGCTGCCACTGGCGCCGCACACCCACGTGCGCGCGCTGCTCGACGACGGGCGTGAGCTGCGCTACGACGACGCGCGGCGGTTCGGTCGCGTGCTGCTGGGCACGCGCGAGGGGTTGCGCGCCGCGCGCGTGCTGCCCGTGCTGGGCGTCGATCCGCTCACCGCGTCGTTCACCTTCGCCCACCTCGACTCGCTCCTGCGCGGCACCACCCGCGTCCTCAAGGCGGCGCTGCTCGACCAGGGCGGCATCGCCGGGCTGGGCAACATCTACGTCGACGAGGTCTGCCACCTCGCCGGCGTCCGTCCCACCCGCCGCTGCCACCGCCTGACCCGCCGGGAGCGCCAGGCCATCTACGACGCCATCCCGGTGATCCTGCACAAGGCGATCGCGGCGCGGGGATCGAGCATCGACGACTACCGCGACGTGTGGAATGCGCAGGGGTCGATGCAGGAGCGCCTGCAGGTCTACGGGCGTGGAGGAGAGCCCTGCTTCCGCTGCGGGCGCGTCCTGGCGCGCACGGTGATCGGCGGGCGCACCACGGTGTACTGCCCGGGGTGCCAGCGCTGAAGACGGTCATCGCCAGCTACGACGACGATCCCCCCGAGGGCGGCCAGGGCGTCTACGTGCGCGGCCTGCGTGCCGCACTGCTCGCGCGCGGCATCGAGGTTCGCACCGTCGCGGGACGCGGTCCCAACGCCATCGCCTACCTGCAGCTGCTCCACCGCGCCCCGCTCGACTTCTCCCTCGCGCTCTCGCGCGATCCGGCGCCAATGCTGCGCGATGCACCCGAGGTGATTCACGCGCAGGGCGGCCCCGGCGGAGTCCTTCTCCTGCCGCGCCGCGCCCTCCCCGTGCCGGTCGTCTACACCGCGCACCACACCTACGCCCAGGCCTATCCCTCGCGCCGCTCCCCCAAGCGGATGCTGGCACCGCTGGAGCGCCGCGCCTACGCGCGCGCCGCCGCGGTCATCGCCGTCTCGCCCTCGACGGCGGCCGCCGTGCGCGCCATGGGCATCCGCCGCGTCGAGGTGATCCCGCCCGGCATCGAGGTCGACCATCTCACTCAGCACGGTGAATCGCTGCGTGACGGCACGCTGGTGCTGTTCGTCGGGCGCCTGGAGGCCGAGAAGGGCGCGGCCGACGCGCTGTGGGCGATGGAGAAGCTCGCCGAGGAGGTTCCCGGCGTGCACGGCGTGATGGTCGGCAGCGGCAGCCTCGACGCGGGGCTGCGCCGCCGCGCCGCGCAATCGCCCGGCGGCACCGTGGAGATCCGCGGCGCCGTCTCCGACGCGGAGCTGCACACCCTGTACGCGCGCGCCGCCGTGGTCCTGATGCCCTCGCGGTACGAGGGCCTGGGGCTGGTGGCGCTCGAAGCCATGGCCGCCGGTGCCGCCGTGGTCGCCTTCGACGTCACCGGCCTGCGCGATGCCGTGGCCGACACCGGCGTGCTGGTGCCGCCAGGCGACACCGCCGGCATGGCCGCCGCCGCGCGCAGGCTGCTCGAACAGCCGGCGCTGCGCGAGGAGATGGCCGCCCGTGCGCGCGAGCGGGTCACCCGCGACTACTCGTGGGCGACGACCGCTGCGCGCGTCGAGGAGGTCTACCGCTCGGTGCTCTGAAGCGGCCAGTCGCGCAGCGGGCGGGTGAAGCCACCGCGGCACGCAATCCACCCCGCGCGTGGCCCGGGCCGAGCCCGGGTAGACTGGCCTGGACCATGCCCCATTTCGAGCTCGCCGCTCCCTACACGCCCGCCGGCGACCAGCCCACCGCCATCGAGGCGCTCGACCGCGGCCTGCGCCAGGGGATGCGCGAGCAGACGCTGATGGGGGTCACCGGGTCGGGCAAGACGTTCAGCGTCGCCCACGTCATCCAGAAGCAGCAGCGGCCGACGCTGGTGCTCTCGCCGAACAAGACGCTGGCGGCGCAGCTGTGGGCGGAGTTTCGCGAGTTCTTCCCGCACAACGCGGTCGAGTACTTCGTCTCCTACTACGACTACTACCAGCCCGAGGCCTACATCCCGCGCACCGACACCTACATCGAGAAGGACTCCAGCCGCAACGAGGAGATCGACCGGTTGCGCAACAGCGCGACGCGGGCGCTGCTGACCCGGCGCGACGTCATCGTGGTGGCCTCGATCTCCTGCATCTACGGCATCGGCTCGCCGGAGAACTACCTCGGCGAGTCGCTGAGCGTGAAGCGCGGCACCTCCATCCGCCGCGACATCCTGCTGCGCAAGCTGGCCGATCTGCAGTACTCGCGCAACGACCAGGACTTCGGGCGCTCCAAGTTCCGCGTCCGCGGCGACACCGTCGACGTGCAGCCGGCCTACGAGGAGCTGGGGACGCGCATCGAGTTCTTCGGCGACGAGGTGGAGTCGATCAAGGAGTTCGACCCGCTGACCGGCGAGATCCTGGCCGCGCGCGAGGAGTTCACCGTGTTCCCGGCGTCGCACTACGTGACGCCGCGCGAGCAGATGATGAACGCCCTCGAGCGCATCGACCAGGAGCTCATCGAGCGTGTCGAGTGGCTGGAGCGGCACGGGCGCCTGCTCGAGGCGCAGCGGCTCAAGCAGCGCACCACCTTCGACATGGAGATGATGCGCGAGACCGGCACCTGCGCCGGCATCGAGAACTACTCGCGCCACCTCACCGGCCGCGCCGAGGGCGAGCGCCCCTTCTGCCTGCTCGACTTCCTGCCCGACGACGCGCTGGTGGTGGTCGACGAGTCGCACGTCGCGGTGCCGCAGATCGGCGGCATGTACGGCGGTGACCGGTCGCGCAAGATCCCCCTGGTCGAGTACGGCTTCCGCCTGCCCAGCGCGCTCGACAACCGGCCGCTGACCTTCGCCGAGTGGGACTCGATGGTCGGCCAGATCCTCTACGTCAGCGCCACCCCGGGGCCGTACGAGGAGGCGCACAGCGCCCAGGTGGTGGAGCAGATCATCCGGCCCACCGGCCTGGTCGACCCCATGGTGGAGGTGCGCCGCAGCGAGGGGCAGATCGACGACCTGCTGCGTGAGATCCGCCTGCGCACCGAGGCCAGGGAGCGCACCCTGATCACCACCCTCACCAAGAAGATGGCCGAGGACCTCACCGACTACCTGCGCGAGATGGGCGTCAAGGTGCGCTACCTGCACAGCGACATCGACACCCTGGAGCGCGTCGAGATCATCCGCGACCTGCGCCTCGGAGTTTTTGACGTCCTCGTCGGAATCAACCTGCTCCGTGAGGGCCTCGACCTCCCCGAGGTGTCGTTCATCGCCATCCTCGACGCCGACAAGGAGGGCTACCTGCGCGGCTACCGCTCGCTGATCCAGACCATCGGCCGCGCCGCCCGCAACGTCAACGGCCAGGTGATCATGTACGCCGACCGCGAGTCGGAGGCGATGCGCCAGGCGATCGACGAGACCGAGCGGCGCCGCGCCAAGCAGGTGGCCTGGAACGAGGCGCACGGCATCACCCCGCAGACCATCGTCAAGGCGGTGCACTCGCTGGAGACGCATCGCGAGGAGCAGATGGGCCGCGCCGCCGCCTTCCAGGAGGCCGCCGGCCTGCCCCCCGACGAGCTGCTGCGCCTGGCCAAGGACGTCGAGCGCGAGATGAAGCGGGCTGCCCGCGACCTCGAGTTCGAGCGCGCCGCCGAGCTGCGCGACCGCCTCACCGAGCTGCGCCGCCACATGGACGGCGAGGCGGTCGAGCCTGCCGGGGCGGGAAGCGGCGGCGGGTCGTCCTCGTCGCGCGGGCACGGGCGCCCGCGGCGGAGGCGGCAGGGACCCTAGAGCCGCAGGGCCCCGCCGCTCACTGCACCGATATCACCGGCGGTGTGAGCACGGGCAGCGGCGGCAGCGAGACGAGCGGCGAGGGGCCGGACGGCGTGGAGGCGCCACCTGTCGCGGCTGCACCCTGGGCAGCCCGGCCGCTGTGCTGCGCGCTGCCCGTCGCGCTGCCCGCGCGGGTGCCGGTGCTCCGCGGCGCGGGATGCGTGCTCGTCGCCGCCTTCTGCGTCGCGCCCGCGGCCGCGGCGACGCCACCCAGCGCTTGGATCGGCGACGGCACCACGTCCTGGCTGCACACCCAGACACCCATGGTTCCCGCGTACAGCTCGCACAACGGATACGTCGGCGTCACCGGGAACTCGGGCGACGCCTGGGGATCGGGGTCGCTGTAGACGAACACGCCGGGGTCGGTGTAGTAGGCGCCGCGCTGGCTGTAGGGCTGGTAGATGTTGCCGGCCGCGTTGCCGTTCTGCCAGTCGGCGCCGCACTGGTTCTGGTTCTGCGTCGACTGGCCGTTGCAGTTGGGGGAGCGCCACTGCGTGGTGTACTGGTCGCTGTAGACGCTCTGGTCGGGGCACGAGGTGCAGCCGCCCTGGTACGCCTTGCGATGCGAGGTGTCGGCGCCGGCGCAGAGTCCGTCAGCGCAGGCGCCGGTGCCGGCGTCAGCGGCGCGCAGCGGGTCGTGCGCGTCGGTGAGGTCGACGTTCTGGGTCAGCGACTGGGGATCGCCGGCGCTGCCCTGCAGGTGGGTGTTGGCCTGCGCGGCGCCACCGTCGGAGGGACCGTCGGCGACCTTGGCGTCCTTGTTGTGGTCGACCGTGGGATTGACACTGTCGTGCTCGCCGTTGTCGAGGTTGTCGTCGGCGCCGAAGTAGACCTGCTCCCGGCCGAGGCCGTCGGTGGCCATGTGCTGCGCCGAGGACGACTGCGAGATGCCCGCGCCCGGCGTGCCCGGCGTGCCCACCAGCTGCGGCGGGATCGGGGCAGGGCCCTGGAAGCCGCCGCCGGCCCAGGTCAGCAGGTCAACGGCGAGGCCCAGCGGCGACACCAGGACCAGCGTGCCGGTGCCGGTCTCGAAGGTCATGGTGTACCTGGTGCCCTGCCCCGGGTCGAGCTGCACCGAGCCGGAGTGTGGGCTCTCCCCGGCGGGGAGCTGGTCGGAGTTGACTGAGAAGACGTGCCAGCTCGACGCGTACCCGCCGCCGCCCTGGTTGAGCTGCAGGGTGGCGTTGTGGCAGCCGGGCTCGGTGCTCTGCGGCTGGTCGTTGCGGTCGGCGCTCGGGGAGCAGCCCTGCTGGGCGGCGTTGTAGCCGCCGCCGCTCACCGCCTCGGCGGGGAGGCTGTGCAGCGTCAGGGCCGCCGCGGCGAGCAGGGCGGCGCCGGCCGCGGAGAGGGCGTGGACTGTCCCCCGGGTGGTGCGCATGTGGTTCTCCGGTGCCGTGGTTCGGCGGCTGTCGGCGTTGCCCCCCTCAGGTATTCGACGGCGCGCGGACCGGGGTCTTGCACCACCACACATTTGTTCGGTATGGTCTCGGCCATGGCCGTCCGTGTCCGCCACGTCTGCTCCGCCTGCGGCGCCGAGTCGCCGAAATGGCAGGGCCGCTGCCCCGGGTGCGGGGAGTGGAACACCATGGCCGAGGCCGCCCCCGAGGGCGCCCGCCTGGTCGCCGGACGGGTGCGGCCCACGCTCTCGCCGGGGCTGGCGGTGCAGGCGCGCACCCTCGACCGCGTCTCCGGCGCCGAGGCAGAGCGCCGGCCGAGCGGCCTGGCCGAGTGCGACCGGGTGCTCGGCGGCGGCATCGTCCCCGGCTCGCTGGTGCTGCTCGGCGGCGACCCCGGCATCGGCAAGTCGACGCTGGCCCTGCAGCTCGCCCGCCGCGCCGGACGCCCCGACCATCCCGCCCTCTACTGCACCGGGGAGGAGTCCGCCGCCCAGCTGGCGATGCGGGCCGACCGCATCGGCTGCGCCAGCGCCGAGGTGGCCGTCCTCCCCGAGACCGACCTCGACGTGCTGCTGGCCACCATCGAGGCGAGCCAGCCGCCCCTGGCAGTGATCGACTCCATCCAGACCGTCTACGACTCCGCCGTTCCCGGTGTGCCGGGCAGCGTCACCCAGGTGCGCGAGGCGGTGTCGCGGCTGCTGCTCTGCGCCAAGAAGACGGGCGTGCCGGTGCTGGTGGTCGGCCACGTCACCAAGGAGGGGGCGATCGCCGGCCCGCGCACCCTGGAGCACATGGTCGACGTCGTCCTCTACCTCGAGGGCGAGCGGCACGGCGACCACCGCCTGCTCCGCGGCATCAAGAACCGCTTCGGCGCCACCGGCGAGCTGGGCATCTTCACCATGGCCGAGGGCGGCATGGAGGAGGCCGACGCCCCCGGGCGCGCCTTCCTCGACGAGGGCTCGCTGGGCGTGCCCGGCAATGCCCTGACGGTGACCTGCGAGGGCTCCCGGCCGCTCGCCGTCGAGGTGCAGGCGCTCGCCGCCACCACCGCCTTCGGCCTGCCCCGGCGCACCGCATCGGGCTTCGACCTCGGCCGCCTCCACCTCCTCCTCGCCGTGCTGGAGCGGCGGGCGGGCATGCCCTTCGACAAGGCGGACGTCTACGTCAACGCGGTGGGCGGGGTGCGCCTCAACGAGCCGGCGGCCGACCTCGCCGTGGCCATGGCCATCGCCAGCGCCGCCCGCAACGCGCCGCTGCCCGAGGGCTGCGTGATCCTCGGCGAGCTGGGCCTCGGCGGCGAGGTGCGGCGGGTGCGCCGGGCAGAGCAGCGCCTGCAGGAGGCGGCCACCCTGGGGCTGCGCAGCGCTGTGGTGCCGGCGGGGCATTCCGGCCAGCCGCCACCGGGCATGCGGCTCCACCGCGTGGCCACCCTGGGTGAGGCTGTGCGACTGTTGTCGTGAGGTAAAACGGCGGCCGCGCACAGCCGGCTTAGCGGCCGCGCACAGCTGGTGCCGCGGGCCGGGTCGCGGCGCGCCGCACAGCGCGCTCCGCGACCCGGCGTCGAACTCCGCGACGAGACTGTGGCGGTGGGGAGCACGGCCCTGTGCTTCAATCGGGCCGCACATGCCTCGACACCAACCGGCTGCGGTCAAGCGGGCGCGCAGGATCGCTCGACTGGTCGGCGCGGTGGTCGGGTTGCTGGGCGGCACGTTCTACGGGCTCTGGGTCATCGCCAACTCGTCGGGCACGCTGCACGACAACCTCTCCGTCGCGCTGGCTGCGCTGCTCGCTGCCGGCTTCACCGGCATGCTCAGCGGCGGACTGGCCGGCCCCCTGCTCTCCGTCGAGCCGTTCCTGTGGCTGGAGGAGACCCTCGACGAGGCCCCCGCCCCCGAGCTGATCGGCGGCACCATCGGCCTGCTGGTCGCCCTGGTGGTCGCCGCCCTGGTCGCCGTCCTGCTCAGCGGCGTGCCCGACGGCCTCGGCTACCTCATCGCCCTCGGCCTGTCGGTCGCCTTCGTCTACCTCGGCGTCCGCACCGGCATGCGCCGCCGCGCCGACCTCATCTCCGCCTTCAGCCGCTCCTCCCCCCGAGCGGGAAGCGCCGACGCGGCCGCCTTCGGCGACGGCCCCGCGCCCCTCGACGGCCCGCCCGTGCTGGTCGACACCAGCGTGCTCATCGACGGCCGCATCCTCGACATCGCCGCCACCGGCTTCATCCCCGGCCGCCTGCTCATCCCCGCCTTCGTGCTCGAGGAGCTGCAGCGCGTCGCCGACGCCGGCGACCCCATCCGCCGAGCCCGCGGGCGCCGCGGCCTGGCCGTGGTCGACAGCCTCAAGCAGAGCCCCGACGTGGTCTGCGAGTTCCTCGACACCGACGTGCCCGGTGCCGCCGACGTCGACTGGAAGCTGATCAAGCTGGCCCGGGTCCGCGGCGGCGCGCTGATGACCAACGACTTCAACCTCAACAAGCTGGCCCGCGTCGAGGGCATCCGGGTGCTCAACCTCAACGACCTGGCCAACGCCATCAAGCCGATCGTCAGCGCCGGCGAGACCATGGACGTGGCCGTGGTCAAGGAGGGCAAGGAGCCGCACCAGGGCGTCGGCTACCTCGACGATGGCACCATGGTGGTCGTGGAGAACGGCCGCCGCCACATCGACAGCACCGTCCCGGTGACGGTGACCAGCGTGCTGCAGACGCCCGCCGGCCGGATGATCTTCGCCATGGCCGGCTCGCCGGAGGAGCCGCGCAGCCGCACGGTGCGCCCGGCGCCGCCGCGCTCCTCGCGGGTCGCCAACCGCTGAGCGTCGCCGCCGTCGTGCCCGCCTTCGGCCGGGGCGTGCGCATGGGAGCCGACAAGCTCTGGCTCGACGTCGCCGGCCGGCCGCTGGTCGCCTGGACCGTCGCCGCCGTCGCCGCGGCCGGCTGCTTCGACGCCGTCTGCATCGTCGCCCCTGAGGAGCGCTGGGACGCGCTGCGCCACACCGCCGCCGCCGCCGGCATCGCCGACCTGCGCCTGGTCGAGGGCGGCGACCACCGCCAGGACTCGGTGCGCGCCGGGCTGGCGGCGCTGCCGGGCAGCGAGCTGGTGCTGGTCCACGACGCCGCCCGCCCGCTCTGCCCGCCCGAGGTCTTCCGCCGCGTCCTCGACGCCGCTCGCGAGCACGGTGCGGTGACCGCCGCGGTGCCGGTGGTCGACAGCATCAAGCGGGTCGACGCCGACGGCCGCATCGTGGCCACCCTCGACCGCGCCGAGCTGGTGGCGGTGCAGACGCCGCAGGGCTTCCGCTCCGAGGTGCTGGTCGCCGCCCACCGCCGCGCCCTCGCCGACGGCGTCCGCGCCGACGACGACTGCGCCCTGGTCGAGCGCCTCGGCCGCGAGGTGCGCACCGTCATGGGCGACCCGCAGAACCTCAAGGTCACCCGCCCCGCCGACATCGACGCGGTGCGCGCCGCCGTCGGCGCCGCGGTCTAGCGCCGTGCGCATCGGCCACGGCATCGACGCCCACCGCTTCGCCCTCGGCCGCCCGCTGATGCTCGGCGGCGTCGAGGTGCCCCACGACATGGGCCTGGAGGGCCACTCCGACGGCGACGCCCTCGCTCACGCGCTGGCCGACGCGGTGCTCGGCGCCGCCGGCCTCGGCGACCTCGGCCGCCACTTCCCCAGCAGCGACGAGCGCTGGCGCGGCGTCTCGGGCACTGCGCTGCTGGCCCGCGTCGCCGAGCTGGCCCGGCAGGCGGGGTGGGTGGTCGAGTCGGCCCAGGTGGTGGCGGTCGCCCAGCGGCCGCGGCTGTCCGCCCACACCGAGGCGATGCAGCAGGCGATGGCCGCCGCCCTCGGCGTCGACGCCACCCGCATCGCGGTCAGCGCCACCACCACCGACGGCATGGGCTTCACCGGCAGGGGAGAGGGGCTGGCCGCGTCGGCGGTGGTGCTGCTCGCCCCGATATCCTGACGCGCAGCGATGGCGCTGCACCTCTTCGACACCATGACGCGCCGGCTGCAGCCGGTGCGCCCGCTCGACGCCGAGAACCTGCGCGTCTACACCTGCGGGCCGACGGTGTACGCGCGCGTGCACATCGGCAACTTCCGCACCTTCATCTTCGAGGACGTGCTGCGCCGCGTCCTGGAGCAGCGCTTCCCCACCGTCACCCACGTGATGAACCTCACCGACGTTGAGGACAAGATCATCCGCAACGCGGTGGCCCACCACGTCGGCCTCGACGAGGAGACGGCGCCGTGGATCGCCGCCTTCTTCGAGGACCTCGAGGTGCTCGGGCTGCGCCGGGCCCATCACTACCCGCGGGCCACCGAGTACATCGAGCAGATGCTGCAGCTCATCGAGCGGCTCGAGGAGCGCGGCGTCACCTACCGCAGCGAGGGCAGCGTGTACTTCCGCATCGCCGCCTTCCCGCAGTACGGCCGGCTCAGCGGCGCGCGCGCCGAGGGACTCGTGAGCGGCGCCAGCGGCCGCGTCGACGCCGACGAGTACGACAAGGAGAACCCGCGCGACTTCGCGCTGTGGAAGGCGGTCGGCGCCGACGAGCCGGGCTGGGACACGCGGCTCGGCCGCGGCCGTCCCGGCTGGCACATCGAGTGTTCGGCGATGAGCATGACCCTGCTCGGCGAGCACTTCGACATCCACTGCGGCGGCGTCGACAACATCTTCCCCCACCACGAGAACGAGATCGCCCAGAGCGAGGCGGCCACGGGACACGAGTTCGTCCGCCTCTGGGCGCACTCCGAGCACCTGCGCATCGGCGGCGAGAAGATGGCCAAGTCGGCGGGCAACTTCTTCACCGTGCGCGACCTCGTCGAGCAGGGCGCGCGCCCCTCGGCACTGCGCTACCTGCTCGCCGCCAGCACCCACTACCGCAAGGTGCTCAACTACACCGACGAGGCGCTGTACACCGCGCAGCAGGCGGTGGAGCGCATCGCCGCGTTCCACCAGCGACTCCTCGAGCTCAAGCCCAGCAACGCCGACGGCAGCACGGCCGACGCCGCCGTGCACATCGCCGAGGAGGCGACGCGCCAGTTCGACGCCGCGCTCGACGACGACCTCAACCTGCCCGAGGGCATGGGCGTGTTCTTCACCGCGGTGCGCGACGCCAACCGCCTGCTCGACGGCGGCACGGTCACCGAGAAGGGCCGCGAATGGCTGCTGGCGCTGGTCGACCACGTCGACGACGTGCTCGGCGTGCTGCCGCTGGTGCGCCGTGAGCGCGAGCAGTCGCTCGATCCCGAGGACCAGGAGCTGCTCGACCGCCGCGCCGCCGCGCGCGCCGCGCGGAGCTGGGCGGAATCCGACTCGCTGCGCGACGAGCTGGCCCGCCGCGGCATCGCCGTCGAGGACACGCCCCAGGGACAGCGCTGGCGGCGCTCCTAGCACGCGCGGGCGCAGCAGACGCGGTGGACATCCTCTACGGCAAGAACCCCGTCCTCGAAGCGCTGCGCGCCGGCCGCCCCGCGCGCAAGCTGGTGCTGGCCCACGGCGTTCAGCCCGAACCGCGCCTGCAGGAGATCCTCGACCTCGCCAAGGCGCGCGGCATCCCCGTCGAGGAGTCGCCGCGCCGCCGCGTCGACGACATCACCCACACCGAGCACCACCAGGGCATCGCCGGCTACTTCCACTCGCGCCCGCCGCTCACCCTCGACGACCTGCTCGCCGGCGCACGCCATCCCGCGCTGCTGCTGGTGCTCGACGGCATCCAGGATCCCCAGAACCTCGGCGCGCTGACCCGCACCGCCGACGCCGCCGGTGCTGACGGACTGGTCATTCCCAAGCATCGCGCCGCCACCGTGACCGCCGCCGCCGCCAAGGCCTCGGCCGGCGCCACCGAGCACGTTCCTGTCGCTTCCGTCCCCAACCTGCCCTATGCCCTCGAGCGCATCGGCGAGGCGGGACTGTGGCGCGTCGGCCTCGCCGCCGACGGCGAGCGGCGCTACGACGAGATCGACTACACAGTCCCGGTGGCGCTGGTGGTCGGGTCGGAGGGGGAGGGGATGCGGCCCATCACCCGGCGGCGCTGCGACGTGGTGGTGGCGCTGCCCATGCTGGGGCACGTCGCCTCGCTCAACGCTGGGGTGGCCGGCGCGGTGCTGCTCTACGAGGCGGCGCGCCAGCGGGGGTTCGGAGCGCGATGATGGACGCATGCGCGTCCTGATCGTCGACGGCTACAACACGGTGCACGCCTGGCCGACGCTGCGCACCGTGCTCGGCTCGCATGGCTTGGAGGAGGCGCGGCGCCGCCTCGTCGCCGCCCTCGCCGAGTACGCCGCGACCAGCATGGTCGAGGTCACCGTCGTCTTCGACGCGCCGCGCAGCACCGGGCGCGCGCCCACCGAGGAGGTGGTCGACGGCGTGACGGTGCGCTTCACCGGTGGACACGACAGCGCCGACAACGTCATCGAGCGGCTCGCCTACGTGGCCACGCGCAGCGGTCCCGCCAACGACGTGGTCGTCGCCACGTCGGATCGCCTGCAGCGCGACATGGTGCGCGCCATGGGCGTCACCACCATGGACGCGCGCACCCTGGAGGCGGAGGTGCGCGCCGCCGCGGAGACCACCACCACGCGCGCCGCGTCGATGCGCCAGCAGGCCGAGCACGCGCGCCGCGTCGAGCATCACCTCAGCGAGGAGGTGCGCATCCGCCTGGAGCGCATGCGCCGCGGCCAGCCGCCCACGCCGCCCACGCCGGTGCCGCCGTCGGCTGCGGACGTCGAGCCGCCCGGCGAGCTCTAGAACAGCCGCACGCGGCAGCCCTGTGCCATCCGGGCGGTGCGCGGTGCCGGTGGTACCCTCTGCCGGGCTGGCCGGCGTAGCTCAGTGGTAGAGCGTCCGCCTTGTAAGCGGAGGGTCTGGGGTTCGAATCCCCACGCCGGCTCACCGCTCCGGCTCGCTGCGGTCCTCCATCTCCCAGGCGTGGTCGAGCACGTGCCAGGCGATGCGCCGCGCCAGGTAGCGCGGTGGCCAGCCGCGCGGCACGGCGAGCTCGCCCTTCCAGGGCACACCCAACATCTCGCGCAGCCGCGCCCGCATCCGCGCGACGCCATCCTGCCGCCACTCCGTGGCGCTGAAGCCGATGCCCAGCTTGCGCGCGTAGGAGCGCTCCGCGTTGACGACGTGCTGGACCATGGCGTCGCGGTCGCGTCCGCCGCCGCGGGGTCCCTTGCGCAGCGACGCCGGCGACACCGCCACCACCGCGTCGAGCTCCGCCCACGCTGCGTCCAGCAGCGCCACCTCACGGCGCGCGGTGCGCGCGTCGACCGGCCGCCAATCGCTCGGCGCGACGATGGATGGCGCGCCGAAGTCGGTGGTGGCGTCGCCGGGTACGGTCTCGACCACGTCGACGTCCTCGACGCTGACGCGCGGCAGGGCCAATCCCGCGCGCTGCGCCACGCGCGCGTAGCGCGGCGCGTAGTCAACCAGCGCCGCCACCGCCGCGTCGTCGCCGCGCGCCGAGCGGCACCACCCCGGCCAGTCGAGCGCGCAGGCGAAGGTGCGCTTCGCCCCCTGCTCCAGGTACACGCTGATCCGCCGCGATGCAGCCATCGCCGCAGAGGATGCCACCGCCGCGCCTACTCGCGCACCGGCACCGTCGACTCCACCTCGACCACCGCGCGCGGCGGCCCGCTCAGCGACACCAGCACCGCCGCCGCCAGCACCACCGCACCGCCGACCAGGCGCAACGCCGACAGCCCTTCACCGAGGAACAGCGCGGCGAGCAGCGCGGTGGTCACCGGCTCCAGGGTGCTGACGATGGAGGCGCGCGTCGGCCCCACCCGGGAGAGGCCGGCGAGGAAGGTGCTGGCGGCGATGATCGTGGGGATGACGGCGATGCCGGCGACGATGCCCCACCCCGCGGCGCCGGGCGGGTGCAGGCTGCCGCTGAGCCCGCCGAAAGCAAGGTAGCTGACACCGCCGACGGTGGTGATCACCGCGGTGGCGTAGAGCGCGGGCACGCCGCGCAGCAGCACGCCGCCGGTGAGGATGTACGTCGAGTACACCACCGCCGAGGCGAGGCCGAGCAACACCCCGCCGGGATCGAGGTGTCCCGCCGGCGAGGGCCCGACGACGAGGAGCACCCCCGCGCAGGCCAGCGCCAGCGCCACCATGCGCAGCGGCGTGAGCGGCTCGCCGACGACCACGCGCGCCAGCAGCGTCACCAGCACCGGGTAGATGTAGAGCAGGATGCTGGTGATCGCCGCGGGGATGGTGCGCAGGCTGCTGAAGAACGCCGCCGCCTGCAGCACGTAGAGGACGCCCATCAGGGCGACGCCCGCGGTCCGCCGCGCGCCCATCCAGCGCACCTGGTGGCGCCACAGCGCCAGTCCCCAGAGCACCAGCGCGGCCAGCCCGAAGCGCAATCCCAGCAACGTCGGCAACGACATCCCCTGCCGCGAGGCCAGCTTGCCGAAGACGCCGAGCGAGCCGAAGCTCACCGCTGAGAGCACGACCAGGGCAAGCCCCACGGAGTCGGCGCGCCGGGCGGACTGCTGCACGACGATGCATCAGAGCACACGGCGGCCGCGCCCCGCCACGGCGCTCAGCCCGCGGCGATGCGCGCGTGCACCCAGTCGGTCACCGCGCGGTAACCGATGTCGGCGTAGATGCGATTCGAGGTGGGATTGGCCAGGTCGGTGAAGAGCATGCAGACGGGATGGCCGCGCGCGAAGATCTCGGCCGTCAGCGCGGCAGTCACCGCGCTGCCGTAGCCGTGGCGGCGCAGCGCCGGCGGCGTGTACACCGGCGCCAGCCGCGCCAGGGTGGGCGGACGCCCGCCGTACGCCGCCATCGACACGCACTCGCCGTCCACGACCCACAGGCCCACGCCGCCACCGCGTCCCTCGATGCGCGCCCGCACGTTGGCGCGCAGCCGCTCGCGGTCGCTGTGCATGCCGCCGTGCCAGGCCTCGGCTTCGAAGGCCAGCGACCAGTCGACCAGCAGGTCGAGGTCGGCCGCGGTGGCCATCCGGAATTGGCCGGGAACGTCAGGAACTCGCGGCGGCGCGTCGATGCGGTAGAGCCGCATGCGCGTGTGCACCTCGCCGGCGCGGCCGGTGCGCTCGCGCCACAGCGGCAGGAACGCCGCCACCAGCGCCTCGGTGCAGGACATGGCGTTGACCTGCTCCACCCGCCCGGCGGCGACCAGGTCATCGGCGATCAGCGGCAGGGCGTCGGGCGGGGTGAGCGGCGACAGCGCCAGGGGATTGGGCGGCCACAGCGTGCCGGCCCCGACCACGCTGCCGCCGTCGTCCTCGACGGTGGCCAGCCAGGGCGGCCCGCTGATCAGCTCGGGTCGCTCGCGCAGCGCCTCGACGGCGGCGTAGAGCAGCACGTTGCGTGCCGCGTCGCGGGGCAGGAAGTCCTCGACCGCGTCCAGCCAGGTGGCGGGATCCTGGTCGCGGCGCAGCCGCACTCAGTCCTCGTACTTGAAGGAGAGGCTGAGCCGGGAGCGGAAGCGGGCGACGCCCTCGTTGTCGACGGTGAGGTCGAGCTTGGTGACCTCGGCGACGCGGAGGTCGCGCAGCGACTTCGCCGCGGTGGCCACAGCGTTGCGGGCCGCGTCCTCCCACGAGTTGTCGCTGACGCCGACGATCTCGATCACCTTGTAGACGCTGTCGCTCATCGCCGAAGCCTCCGTGGTCGCGGGTGGCAGGAGTGCCATTCTCCGGTGGTGCCCCGTGCCTGGCAAGGCGCAACCGCTGCAGCTGCACACCTGTTCGCGGCGCCGCGCCGCATACTGCGCCAAAGGGGCCAAGCCCAGGAAGGAGTTCTCGCTCATGGCAGATCGCGCCGCCGTGGTGGTCACCGGCGCATCCACCGGCATCGGCCGCGCCACCGCGCTGCGCCTCGACGCCGCGGGGATGCACGTCTTCGCCGGAGTGCGCAGGCAGGAGGACGCGGAGTCGCTGCGTCGGGAGCGGCCCGGCATCGTCCCGCTGCTGCTCGACGTCACCGACAGCGCCTCGCTCGAGGCCGCGGTGGGCAGCGTCGGCGAGCAGCTGTCGAGCGGCGGCATGCGCCTTGCCGGACTGGTCAACAACGCCGGCATCTCGGGTGGCTCGCCCGCCGAGTTCCTGCCACTCGACGAGCTGCGCCGCATGCTCGAGGTCAACGTCGTCGGCGTGGTCGCCACCACCCAGGCGTTCCTGCCGCTGGTGCGCGAGGGACGCGGGCGCATCGTCTGCATCGGCTCCATCGGCGGCCGCTTCGCGGTGCCCTTCCTCTCCGCCTACTCGATGACCAAGTCCGCGGTGTCGGCGTTCTGCGACTCGCTGCGCGGCGAGCTGCGCCCCTGGGGCATCCACGTCGCCCTGGTCGAGCCAGGCTCGATCAAAACTCCCATCTGGGACAAGGGATTGAGCGGCCTCGACGCGCAGATGCAGCGCTGGCCCGAGCAGGCCATGGCGCTCTACGGCGACGCCATCCCGCGGATGCGCCGGATCACCGAGCAGACGGCGTCGCGGGCCATCCCGCCGGATCGCGTCGCCCGAGTCGTCGAGCACGCGCTGACCGCGTCGCGGCCGCGCACGCGCTACGTGGTCGGCGCCGACGCCAGGGCGCAGGCGGTGATCCGCCGCATCCCCGACCGCCCGCGCGACGCCATGGTGGCGCGCATGATCCGCGTGCCCAAGAAGGCGTAGCCGGCGCGGCGCTCAGGTGTCCTGGTTGTACACCGCGCTCATCAGCGACAGCCCGCCGTCGATGACGTACGACGCGCCGGTCACGTAGCTCGCCGCCGGCGACGCCAGGAAGGCGATCAACTCGGCGATCTCCCGGGCATGCCCCGGTCGCCGCAGCGGCACCGCCGGCCGATCGACGCCGGTGGGGTCGACGTTGTCGGCGCCGGTCATCGGCGTGTTGACCTGGCCGGGGGCGACCGCGTTGACGGTGATGCCGTGCTCGGCGAGCTCCAACGCCATCACCTTGGTCAACCCGCCGAGGGCGTGCTTGGCGGCGCAGTACGCCGACGCGCCGCGCAGCGGCACGTGCTCGTGCACCGAGGTGACGTTGACGATGCGCCCGCCGTGTCCCGACGCCATCATCCGCCGCGCCGCGTGCTGGGCGCAGAGGAAGGCGCCGTCGAGGTCGACGTCGAGGACGGTGCGCCAGTCGTCGTAGGGCAGCTCGACGAACGGCGCTGAGGAACCGGTGCCCGCGTTGTTGACCAGCACGTCGACGCCGCCGAGCTCGTCGGCGAGGTCGTCCACCACGCCGGCCGCGTCGGGCAGGCAGGTGAGGTCGAGCTGGCGCACCACCGCGCGCCGGCCCAGCGCGTCGACCTCGCGCGCGGTCTGCCTGGCTCCCTCGACGTCGCGATGCCAGGTGATGCCGACGTCGTAGCCGCGCTCGGCGAGCACCACCGCGGTGGCGCGGCCGATGCCCGAATCCGACGCGGTGACCACGGCCCGCCCCCCGCCCACGGTTGCCGTCACGAGTGCACGCCGCCGCTGATGTGATGCATGGGAAGTCCTCGCTGCTGAGCGTCCAGTCGCTGCCCGGCCCAGGCTAGGCAGCCGGTACCCCGCCCGGCAAGGCGCCCGGCGTGCGACCAAGCCCCGCGGAGAGTCAGCAGCCGCCGCGGAAGCTGAGCACGTACACCGCGCCGGCGCGCACGGTGAGCAGCACGCCATGGGCGACGCGCGTGGCCACCGCGCGGTGCTGGGCCGCGTCGACCGCGCCGAGCAGCCGGGTGCCGCTGATCGGCACCAGCAGCCGCCCCGGCACCGTGCTGGTCACCGTCTCCTGCCAGGTCGGCGTGCACACCGGCGCGCGCACCACCAGGGCGTGCTCCCCGGCGAAGGTCTGCGCGGTCACCGCGTTGCCCACCTGGTAGGCCCACTCGCCGTCGGGCAGCGGCACCGCGTGGCCCTGGCCCTTGAGGCCCGACAGCGCCAGCACCGCGCCCAGCTGGCTGCTCACCTCGGCGGGGATGGGCACGTGGCCCACCCAGGTGCTGCTGAAGTACATCGCCGGCGTGCCGTACACCGTGCTCGACACGGTGTGGGGGACGATGTCGGCGGCGTCGGCCTGCCAGCCGTCGCCGTCGATCAGCATGTCGGGGTCGACCGCGGCGACCATGGTGGCGCGGCGGTCCCACTCCGCGGTGCTCCAGGCGTCGTAGAGGCGCACCGTGTCGGCGACGGAGGCGAACTGCGGCGCCGCGGCGCTGGCGTCGATGAGCGCGTCGTGGCGCAGGGAGTGGGCGACGGAGTGGATGGCGTCCATGTAGCGGTACAGCGCCAGCGCACCGTAGCCGTCGTCGGGGTGGGCGAGTGCCTGGGGGATGTCGTACTGCCAGTCGAGCTTGAGGCCGTCGGCGCCCAGCGAATCGGGACCGGTGCCCAGCAGCGACTCCAGGGTTGTGGCCATGCTCGACCGGAAGTCGGGGGCGGTGGGGTCGATGATGCGGTCGGGCGGGGCCAGGCGCGCCGCCTTGGCGCTCATCGGGATGCGCTCGACGTTGCGCATCCACAGCGGCCACCACAGCACCACGTGCAATCCCTGCGCGTGCAGGTCGCTGATCAGCGCCCGCATGCCGGCGGCGCCGCCGAAGCGGACCAGGTCGGGCAGCGGCTCGCCGACCTGCTCCTGCCAGCGCGAGTCGATGACCACGGTGAAGCGCTGCAGGTGGTAGCGCGCCTTCCATCCCGCGACGAAGTCGCGCACCCATGCGGTGCCGTACACCTGGCTGCCGCGCTGCGCTCCGGTGGCCATCTGCTCGCCCCAGGTGTCGACCAGCGGGTCGCTCCACCAGGCGGGGCGGGAGCCGGGCGGGGAGGCGACGGCGATGTCGCTGCGCGAGGCGAGCGCGTCGTGGTATGCGCGCAGGCCGCTCTCGGGGTTGTCGGCGAAGGTGACCACGAAGTCCGGGAAGCGCACCAGCCCGCCGGCGGGCGGCCCGGCGCCGAAGTCGGGCGCGTCGCCGGCGCGCGCCAGCGGGTAGTCGAGGGTGACTGCGCCGTCGGGGCCGAGGCGCATGGTGGTCGCGTCGGGCACCTGCACCAGGCCGAGGCCGAACCAGCCCGGCTGGCTGCGCAGCTCGACGTCGTAGGGCGGCGGCGCGAAGGGCGCCCGGCCGATGGTCGACACCGAGGGCAGCGGCGAGGTGGAGGGGCCGCGCACGTCGGGCGTGTAGCCCGCCTCGATGGTCGACATGGCCATGCCGCGGTTGCCGTCGCTGAAGAAGGCGGGGAGCAGCCGCCGCGCCGCGCCGAGCGGCGCCGCGAAGGACACGGTGAACGACTGGCCGGCGGGACGCAGCACGGTGTCGGAGAGGAGCGTGCCGTCGCGTCCCACCATGCGGGTGTGCAGCGCGCCGTGCTCCAGGGTGGTGTGGGCCACCGTGCCGGGCGGGTAGGCGGCGCGGCCGGCCAGCATGCAGAGCGGCAGGCTGGTGTACACGCGTCCCGACGGCGAGGCCAGGGTGACCACCGCCGAGGTCGGCTCGCCCCACAGCGAGTAGGCGGGCTCGACCAGGTGCAGCGGCGCCGCGCCGACCACGGCGGGCTGGTCGTAGGCCTGCAGGGTGGCGCCGGTGCCGGCGGCGGCGAGCAGCGGGGAGGGGAAGGGATGGGCCGCCTGCACCAGGCCGGCCATGCAGCCGAGCCCGGTGACCACCGCCAGGCCGCGCACACCGCGCAGCGAACCGGCGTGGAGCACGCGGCCGCGCAGCCCCGGCCACCATGCCGCCGACGAGGAGGAGAAGAAGGACATCCGCATTGCCGAGCGCCCTTCGATCAGCCTCCGACGGAGATGCCGTCGCGCAGGAGGACGTGGTCGGGCCCGGCGGTGAAGACCTGGTGGTAGCGCGACTTCACGAGGGTCTGGATCTCCGGGAATGCTGCGACATCGGCGTCGGACGTGACGATTATCTCCGGCGCCAGGGCGGCCACCCGTTCCGTTACCTCTCCGTTGGAACCGAGCAGTGCGAAGTCGTTGTAGATCGGGGGTGTGGGCAGCAGCACGGGGAGGTCGGCGAGCAGGTAGGGCCAGGCGTCGGACGACCAGACAACGGCGCTGTGGCCGGCCAGGTTATGTGCCCGCAGCCAGTTGCCGACCGCCGTGTCGGCGGGGGCGCGGTCGTCCCACTGCACCTCCCAGTCGGACCAGGCGAGCCTTCCGGTGAGCGCCTCGGCGGCGCCGAAGTAATAGGTGGTGAGGGTGCGGTAGCCGTTGGTGTTCGCGCTGGCCAGGCTCGGCACCCAGTCGACCCCGGCGGAGCGCGCCATCAGGCCGGTGAGGACGATGGCGGCGACCAGCGGGAGGGCGGCGACGGCCTGGGTGGTGCGGCGCCAGGCGGTGCGGCTCGGCCACCCTGCGGCCACGGTGAGGAGCACGGGGATCACCGCGGGACCGGCGAAGTGGGGGAAGGGCTGCTGCGCCGCCGCCGGGACCATCAGCGCGGCCACCGCCCAGACCGCGAAGATCCACGCCGGGCCGGCGCGGCGGAGGCGGGCGATCACCGCGCCGGCGACGGCCAGCAGCAGGGCGGTGACCAGCAGCGCGTAGTGGCTGGCGTCGCGGGCGCCGGGGAGGGCGCTCAGGTTGTAGTCGCCGGTGTAGAAGCCGATCATCGCGAAGCCCAGGGTGTGGGCTCCGGCGATCAGTGCCATGGGGACGACCCAGGCGGCGGTGGCCAGGATGGCGCTGGCGCTGTAGGCGGCGAAGTGGCGCGGCCGGGCGTTGGGGTGGAGGAGGAGGACCAGCCCGAAGGCGCCGGCGTCGGCCAGCGCGGTCTGCTGGTAGCAGACGGTGGCGGCGGCGAGCAGGCCGACGGCGACCGCCCACCCCACCCCCTCGGTCCGCTTCTCGTGGAGGCGAACGGCGAGGATGGCCGCGGCCCAGGTGGCGGGGGCGATGAGCAGGCTCTCGGGGATGGCCAGGTCGGCGTCGAAGAGGGGCAGGCCGAGCGCCACGGCGGCGACCAGCAGGGTGAGGGCGGCGCGCGGCCGGGAGAAGAGGTGGCGCCCGACGTAAACCACTGCCGCCAGGGTGATCGCGCCGAAGAGGAAGGTGAGCAGGTGCAGCGCCGTCTCGCTGCTGCCGAAGAGGTGCACCACCGCGCCGACGGTGGCCAGGTGCAGCGGCGGCTTGTTGTTCCAGATCTGCGAGTAGGGCACGCGGCCGCTGAGCATCTCGCGGCCGGCGACGGCGTAGCCGGCCTCGTCGGTGTACCAGTGCGGCTGCAGCAGCGAGGGCAGGCGGAGCACGGTGAAGGCCACCGCGGCGGGCAGCCACCACAGCGCGGCGAGGGGCAGGGCGCGGCGGCGGGGTGCCTCGGCCCCAGCCGGCGGCGACGCGGTCGGCGCGGTGGAGGCGACGCTCATTGCGGCGCGGCGGCTGGCCCGAGGGCGACGGCTGGCGCTGGCACCGAGGCTGTAGTATCCCCCGCCGATGCCCGTGGCCCGCCCGCTCCCTCCGTGCTGAGCCCCGCTGCCCCGCGCGATCTCCCGGTCCCCGAGCCGCTGGCGACAAAGCTCTCCGGCATCAGCCTGGTGCTGCCCTGCCACAACGAGTCGGAGAACCTGCGCTGGCTGCTGCCCCACATCGCCGAGGTGATGCCGCGGCTCGCCGAGCGGTACGAGGTGATCGTCGTCGACGACGGCAGCACGGATGGCAGCGGCGTTCTGGCGTCGTCGATCGCCGCCGACCTGGGCATGGAGCTGCGCGTCATCCGGCACGAGATGAAGAGCGGATACGGCGTCACCGTCGCCGACGGGCTGCGCGCCACGCGGCTGGAGTACAGCGCCTTCACCGACGCCGACGGGCAGTTCGAGGTGGCCGACTTCGCGCTGCTGATTCCCCTGCTGGAGCGCGCCGACTTCGTCGGTGGCTGGCGCGAGGAGCGGCAGGACGCGGCGATGCGCTCGGTGGTGAGCGGCGTGTTCAACACGCTGCTGCGCGTGCTGTACGGGTTGCGGGTGCGCGACGCCGACTGCGCGCTCAAGATCATGCGCACCGACTTCCTGCGCTCCATCGACATCGAGTCGCGCAGCGCGCTGATGAACGCCGAGCTGTACATCAAGGCGCAGCGCGCGGGGCGGCGGGTTGCCCAGGTACCGGTGCCGCACCATCCCCGGCAGTTGGGGGTGCGCAGCGGGGCGCGGCCGC
The DNA here is from genome assembly GCA_964499205.1 of uncultured Actinomycetes bacterium. Classification (GTDB taxonomy): domain Bacteria; phylum Chloroflexota; class Dormibacteria; order Aeolococcales; family Aeolococcaceae; genus DASRDZ01. The sequence goes on from CAZCJX010000001.1 coordinate 27,023, forward strand.
GGGCGATCGCACGGGCGATCAAGGAGCTGGTGCTGTTCCGCATCAGGCTGGCGCGCCGGCGGGGTTGAGTCGCCGTCGTCGCTGCGGCGGCTAGGTCGCCGCGGTTGTCGCCGGTGTCGCGGCGTTCTGCGCTGCGGCGGTGAACCACTGCAGCGTCCGGCGCAGTCCGTCCTCGATGGCGACCTCGGCCTGCCAGTCGAGCCAGCGCCGGGCACGACGGGTGTCGAGACAGCCGCGGCGCACCTCGCCGGGAACGCCGTCGACCTGCTGCGCGGTGAGTTTGGTGTCGCCGTGCAGGTCGACCAGGGTGGTGACCACGGTGCGCACGCTGGTCTCGCGTCCCGTGCCCACGTTGACCGCGCCGCTGCGGCTGCTGCGCAGCGCGGCGAGGTTGGCGCGGGCGACGTCGAGGACGAAGGTGAAGTCGCGCGTCTGCAGCCCGTCGCCGCGGATCTGCGGCGGCTCGCCGCTCAGCAACTTCCAGCAGGAGATGGCCACAACTCCGGCCTCGCCGGTGCCGTCCTGGCGCGGGCCGTAGACGTTGCCGTAGCGCAGCGCGAGGGTGCGCGCGCCGGTGAGGCGGCGGAAGGAGCCGAGGTAGACCTCCTCGGCCGCCTTGCTGGCGCCGTACGCGGAGCGGGGCGCGGGGGTGAGCTGCTCGTGCGCGGGCAGCGTCTGCGCGTCCCCGTAGACGGCGCCGCCGGAGGACGCGGTGACGATCGCCGCGGCGCCGGCGTCGGTGGCCGACTTGAAGAAGGCGATGCTGCTGGCCACCGCGGTGCGCACGTGGGTGCCCGGGTCGCGCATCGCCCGGTTGACGCCGCCGCGCGCGGCGAGGTGGAGGACGGCGTCGGGCCGGAAGGCGGTGAGGGCGCGGGCGGCCTCGTCGCTGCCGCAGTCGGCGCGGAGCAGCTCGGCGCTGGGGGGCAGCGGCGCGCCGCAGGCGTGGCTGAGGTCGTCGATGACCAGGACCTGCACGCCCTCGGCGACCAGCATCTCGACGGTGTGCGAACCGATGAAGCCAGCGCCCCCGGTGACCGCGATGCGCTGCGGCAGGGGGCGGCTCAACGGTAGGCGGGAGCTTCGCGGGCCGGGGTGGGCGCGGCTGCCGCCGCCGCCGTCGCGGCGGACTTGGCGGGCGTCGCCGCGGAGGCCAAGAGCTCGACGCCGCTGGGCCGGGCGCGTCCCGCCATCGCCGCGGTCGCCGCCAGGGCGATGGGCAGGGTGACCGTGCCGCGGAGGAGGAGGGCGACGGTGGTGCCGATGCCGAACCGCGTGCCGGTGCGCAGCAGCAGGCCGACCACCACGGCGTCGGCGGGGCCGAGGCCGAAGGGCAGCGCGCTGAGGCTGCCGCCCGCCTGGGAGAGGCCGTAGATGCCCACCGAGTCGGCGACGGTGACGTTGCTGCCCAGGCCCACCACCAGCAGCCAGATCTGCAGGCCGCTGAGCACGAAGACCACCAGCGTGGTGAGGGTGAAGGTGAGCAGGAGGGTGCCGTCGGCGGCGAGGGTGCGCACGTCGCTGCCCATGCGCTGCAGGGGGCGGGTGCGGCCGGTGAGGCCGGGGAGGCGGCTGGCTTTGGCGAGCAGGGTGCGGCTCAGGGACCGCGCGCCGGCGACATGGGTCAGGACGAGGGGGACCAGGATCATCGCCATGGCGCCGACGCAGATGCCGGTGGTGATCCAGGGGCCGCCGAGGCTCGGGGCGTAGAAGGCGGCGCCGACGGCGATCAGCAGCGCGAGGCTGAGGATGCGCTCGTAGACCACCACGGCCACGCCCTTGGTGGCGGGCACGTCGTCGTCGCGGCGCCAGAGCCAGGCGCGGACCAGGTCGCCACTGGCGGCGGGGGTGAGGTTGGACAGCGTCTGGCCGGCGAGCTGGGCGCGGGTGAGGCTCCACCAGCCGACCCGGTAGCCCAACCGGTCGAGGATCAGCCTCGTCCGCACGGCGCGCACCAGGGTGATCGGGCCGTTGAGACCGATGGTGAGCAGCAGCGCCGGGATGCTGAGACGGGTCAGCGCGGCCCACACGTGGGTGGGCCCGGCGCGCCAGAGCAGGATGCCCAACACCCCCACCCCGACCAGCGCAGCCGTCCGGCGGGAGGTCACGAGCTTTCGCCAGCGCATCGAGGCGGAGCATAGCCGACGGGCCTTTCGGGAGCGTGACGCCCCCCTCGCCGCCGTGCCGCGTCTGGCGCGGTTGGGGTCGTGACTTTGGGGACCGTGGGGAGCTCGGGCGGTGTTATCGTGTGCGCTCGCCGCACGCGGGCCCAAGTAGCTCAGAGGTAGAGCAACGCCTTGGTAAGGCGTAGGCCGTGGGTTCGATTCCCACCTTGGGCTCCATTTGTGGATAAGTGGCGGTTTGAGCTCGGCGTCTGCCTGAGTCTCGCCGCGTCTTTGGCCAACTTTTTCGGTGGTGCTCAGCGGAGGAAGTTGGCCAACCCTCGCATGGCCAACGCTTTGGCCCAGGGCCGGCAACCGCTACACGGCTCGCCCCGGTTGGACGAGGGCGTCACTGTTCCCGTAGAGGTCCTTGAACACGGTCTGAAGCCCGAAGGGTTGCGGCTGCGGGGCCTCGGTGAATTCCACGCCCCGTGTCCGGAGCTCCTCGTACGTCGCGCGGCGGTCGTCGTGCTCAGGGCTTCCTCCTGGTCCTCCACCGCCACGGTGATGCACGCGAACCGTTCGATGCCGCTCATGTCGCCTCCTGTTCCCGGACGATGTGTCCCCTGAAAGCCGCGCGCAGTGTCGTGGAGGTCAGCTCGTGCACGCAACCGCACGGGACCCCGCGAAGTGGAGAGGCCGTCGCGAAGCGGGACGGCCCCTCCACGGTCACCAGGCCGAGGCTACGGGCAGGGGTTGCTGCTCAGGTTGTTGTGGAAGTCGTCGAAGAAGTTGAGGGTCGCGCCCCCGCCCCCGTCCACCAGGTAGGTCTGCAGGTAGAGCGGCCCGAACTCCTGCGAGTTGCCGGTGAAGGGATTGAGGGTGAACGCGGGGCTGCCGTTGACGGGGTTGCGCCCGATCAGGTTGCCGATGATCCAGCCCACGCAGCCGCCGGCGCTGGAGGCGGTCTGCGCCGTGGTGAAGAACGGATAGAAGGTCGCCGGCGCGCCGTCGTCGGTGAGCGGTGGGTTCACGCAGCCGGCACCAGTGATGCGGTCACAGTGGTTGTACCGGCTGATGTCCCTCACCTCGATGCGCGGCATGTCGGTCTCGAAGGCGGCGGCCGCATACGTCGAGCCGTTCGACACCGGGCTGGTGAAGAGGACTGGCGCCGGGTGGTTGGAGTTCCCGTCCGGCCACATGGGCTGGTAGGAGACGCCGTCGAAGCCGCCGTTGATCCCCACGCATCCGGAGGTGAGCACCAGCAGGCTCTCCGAGGCCGGGAAGCAGGCGGTGTCGTCGCGATCGGAGTGCTCGATGTCGCCGGGGATCCCCTCGTTCTGCGCGCAGCTGCCCACCGGCGGCGTGTTGAACGGCGGCGGCTCGCTGACCAGGTGGACGACGCGCCCGCAGTAGTCGAAGTGGCCGATCTCGTCGCTGAAGGCGATGTTGTAGGAATGGGCGGCCCAGATCACCCGCGTCAGCTGCGACGACGTGCTGTACATGGAATGGAAGTTGTATGGGATGTTGTTGCAGGTGGTCCCGGTGGGAGCGAACTGCACCATGCCGAAGTTGTTGGCGGCGCTGGCCACCATGAAGCCGGACTGCCCTGTGGTGGCGTCGCTGATGTCGATGCGCAGGCCGGACGCGGTGTCCTTCATGGCCACGCTCAGGGCGTCGCCGGAGTTCATGAAGAGCACGTCGGGATTCCCCACGGGCGAGAAGGTCGCGGTGGTCGCCTGCACCGGGTTGGGCGGTCCGATGGGCACGCCGTCACGGGTGATGAAGGCGAAGTTGACGTACTCCAGCCCCGTGATCGCAGCGCAGGTGGCGTTGAGCGTCTGCCCCGTAACGGGATCGATGGACAGGCTGTCGATGTTCAGCGCCGCGCACCAGCGGGTGGGGTCGCAGCTCACCCCCGCGGGCCAGGGAGCCCATCCCGGCGGATAGAACTGCATCTCCATGAAGGCGCTGCCGGCGTGGTGCGCCAGCTCGCTGCCGCTGGGATTGGGATAGGTCACGTTGTTGACGTCGCTGTCCGGCGTGCACGTCGTGCCGGCCCCGGGGAACGTCCACTGCGATTCCGGATACGACTGGTCGTCGCACATGGCCATGCCGAACCAGAAGGCCGGGCGCAGCTGGAAGTTGCAGGACACCCCGGCAAACCGAGGATCGGCGGCGCTGGTGCAGGGATCCTTGGGCAACGTCATCCTGTAGGTCATCGTGTTGCCCGACCCCGGCGTGCCCGAGTAGAAGAGCAGCGACGGTTCATCGTGGCCGACGTACCCGTTCCCCAGGGTCTCGGGGTCGTACGTCTCGGTGCACAGCGTGCGGCTGTCGGAACAGTTGAGGTGCGCGTGCTGCCCGGCGGCCGATGCCTGGGCCGGCGTCCCCGGCAACGCCAGTGCCGCGAAGAGAGCCGCGCCTGCCAGCAGACAGGCCGGCCGCCACACGAGTCGTGGTCTCACAGTTGTCGCCTCCTGCCCCTGAAATGAGTTGCAACAGCACTGCGTCTCAGGACGGCGGAGGCGGGGGCCGGCAGCGCGGGCGCGTGCCGCTGCAGACGCGGTCGGGCGCGCTCGTCCCCCGATCGGGACCGAAGGCTGCTCCGGACCGACGACTCGCCATCGCAGGGCTCCCCCAGGAACTGTGGCACGCGGGGACGCGCGCGGGTAGAGGGGGTGCAGGTGCGGCCCGCGCCTGCCGGCCACGAGGAGGCTGCCACGGTGCCCGCCGTCGCCGCCGGGTCGCCCACCGACCCCGCCCAGGGGTTGCCCCTCGCCTCCGCGCACCGAGCTAACCGTACAGCGTCACTATCATCACAGGCCATGGCGACGAGCTTCCTGCCCCGCCGGCTGCGCACTCTGCTCGACCGCGACGGCGGGGACTGGTGGCGGGGCAAGGCGGTGCTGGTCACCGGCGGCTCGCGCGGGCTTGGGTTGGAGATCGCTCGCCGGGCCGCGGACCGCGGCGCCCGCATCGCCATCTGCGGGCGAAACCCCGAGACCCTCGAGGCGGCGCGCGCCGACATCGCGGGGCGCGCCGGCGAGGTGTTTGCCGTGCCCTGCGACGTCGGTGACGCCGCGGCGGTGCAGGCCATGGTGGCCGCCGTCAGCGAGCGCTTCGGCGGCATCGACGTGCTCATCGCCGCCGCCGGGGTGATCACCGTGGGGCCGGTCGAGGAGCAGCGCCTCGCGGACTTCCGCGAGGCCATGGACGTGATGTACTGGGGCCTGGTCCATCCAGCCCTGGCCGTGCTTCCGCAGATGCGCGAGCGCCGCCGCGGCTCGATCGCCGCCATTACGTCGATCGGCGGCAAGGTGGCGATGCCCCACCTGCTTCCCTACGCCGGGGCGAAGTTCGCCGCGGTCGGCTTCAGCGAGGGGCTGCGCGCCGAGGAGGCCGGACACGGCGTCCGGCTGACCACCATCGTCCCCGGCCTGATGCGGACCGGCTCGCACGAGAACGCGCGCTTCAAGGGGCAGCACCGCAAGGAGGCCGCCTGGTTCTCGCTGGGCGCCGGCGCACCGCTGCTGTCGGTGAGCGTCGAGCGCGCCGCCGAGCGGGTGCTGCACGCCGTCGAGCGCGGCAAGGCGGAGGTGTCGATCGGACTCCCCGCCGTGGTGGCCAGCCGGGTGCAGGGCCTGGCCCCCGCGACCACGCAGCGGCTGCTCGCCGCCGTCGAGCGCCTGCTGCCCGAGGCGGGCGGCATCGGACCCGAGGAGTGGCTCGGCGCGGAGAGCGGCTCGGCGGTCACCGACTCGCCGGCGACGCTGCTCGGCCGCAAGGCGGCGGAGAAGCAGAACCAGCGCGTTGGCACGCGCCGGACGGCGGCGCGGAGGTCGCGCGAGGAGTCCTGACGCCAGTCGCTGGCGGCGGTTACCAGGGGGGCGTGCACCGCACCACCACCGAACGCGCGGCACCTTGTGCAAGCGTTTGCGCAGACATTGTAGATCAGGCATAATTACGCTTCGCTTTAAGAGCGCAAGTAGGAGTGGAAGCGGATGCACAACGGCCGCGGCCGTCCCCGGACGCCGTCAACGCGATGAAGATCACCGGTATCACCACGCACGTGTGCAATGCGCGCATGCGGAACTGGATCTTCGTCAAGGTCCTCACCGACCAGGACGGCCTCTACGGCTGGGGTGAGGCCACGCTGGAGTGGCACACCAGGTCGGTGGTGGGTGCGGTCGAGGACCTCACCCCGCTGCTGCTCGGCGAGGATCCGACGCGTGTCGAGTATCTGTGGCAGGTGATGCACCGCCAGCATTTCTGGCACGGCAACAACGTCGTCCGCGGCACGGCGATCAGCGCCATCGACCTGGCCCTTTGGGACATCGCCGGCAAGAACCTGGGCGTCCCCTGCCACAGGCTGTGGGGAGGGCCGGTGCGCGACCACATCCGCCTCTACACCCACCTCGGCGGGGGACGGATGGAGGACTTCTACCTCACCGCTCCCGACGAGGCGGCGCGGTTCGCGGAGCTCGCCCAGGCGGCTGTCGCCGATGGGTTCACCGCCTTCAAGGCGATGGCGGTGCCGCCCACCAAGCCACTCGAGGGGCTGCCGCCGCTGCGCGCGGCGGAGGCGTGTGTGGGCGCCATGCGCGAGGCGGTTGGTGACGCCATCGACATCATGGTCGACTGCCATGCGCGCCCCTCGCCACGCATGGGCCTGCTCTTCGCCAAGGCGCTCGAGGACCACGATCTCTTCTTCCTCGAAGAGCCGTGCTGGCCGGAGGCGATCAGCGGCCTGGCGGCGGTGCAGCAGGCGGTGCGAACGCCCATCGCCACGGGTGAGCGGCTGATCGGCCTGCACGCGTTCCACGAGCTGGTCGAGCAGCGCGGCTGCAGTGTGCTGCAGCCCGACATCACGCACTGTGGCGGCCTGAGCGAGGCGCGGCGCATCGCCACCCTCGCCGAGCTGCATCGGCTCGCGCTTGCGCCGCACAACCCGCAGCGACCGGTGAGCACGGCGGCCTCCCTGGAGCTGGGATTTGCAACCCCCTCCTACATCATCTGTGAGGCGGTGCATCTCGACGTCCCGTGGCGCGCCGACGTGGTGAGCGAGAGCTACGAGGTGGATCCGCGCGGCCGCGTGGTGCGGCCGGGCACGCGTCCCGGCCTCGGCATCGAGATCGACGAGGACGAGGTGCGTCGTCACCCCTACCAGGACGAGATCGTGCAGCGCGTCTTCTACGACGACGGCGCACCGGGCGACTGGTGAGCGCCGTGACCGATCGCGCCTTCACCCGTCCCTTCCCCGCCCTCACCGCCACGCAGCGGATCCAGTACGAGCTCCTCGGGTACGTCGTGCTCGAGAACACACTCACTCCGAGCGAGGTCGACGAGCTGCGCACCGCCATCCTCGAGCTGGAGCAGCGCGTGCACGCGGGCGATGTCGCCGGCCTCGAACCCGCTTTCGTCAGCGGCCAGTCGCACGACTGCTTCCGAGTCGACAACCCGCCCCACCTGGCGCGGTGCTTCTTCGACTACGTGACCCATCCGTTCCTGGTGGGCTGCGCCGAGGAGGTGATCGGCTGCGAGGTGCGGCTCGAGCAGTCGGACGCACACATCCGTAGGCCGCGCGCCGACGGGCACGACGGGTACGACTTCCACCGAGGCTGGCACGACGCCGGCACCGTGGCCAACGGCCTCTACCACTGCCCCTTCGTCAAGACGCTCACCAACCTCACCGACCTGGGACCGGACGACGGCGGCACCGCGGTGATCCCGGGATCGCATCGCCTGGCCACCGACCTCGACGTCACCGAGGTCATCCGCGCCGCCCTCGACGATCCCCGTCTGATCCACCACGTGACCGCGCCCGCGGGATCGACCCTGCTGTTCGCCGAGTCGCTGATCCACTCCAGCGGAGTGATCCGCTCCGGGCGTGACCGCATCCTCATCGTTGCCGGGTACACGCCGCCGTACTTCCGCGCCTTTCCGGGCTACGAGCCCGACCCCCGCATGCTCGAGCAGCTGCCCGACGACTACCGCGGCTTCTTCGAAGGTGCCAGCGGGTATTACCCGGCGCCGCGCCACCGCCGGCTCGGCGACGGAGTCAGCACGGGAAGCTGAGCGAGTTCCCGCTCCGGCAGGAGTTCACCGCGGTGCCGTTGACCTGCACGGTGGTGACCGACTGCGGCGCGTACACGGTGTAGGTCTCGCCCGCGGCGCCGCTGGCGGTGACGGTGTCGCCGCTGACCACCACGGTGGCGGTGCCACCGGTGACCGACACGTAGGTGATGCCGCCGGCACTGAGCGAGGACCCGTCGTCGAGCACGCTCTCGCCCTTGCCCACCGTCACCTTGCCGAACTCGCCCGTCAACTGCAGCGAACCGGTGTCCAGCGACGCCGTGCCGTGGTCGGTGGCCGCGACGATGATGTGCCCACCGCTCCAGGTCACGTTGGCGGTGTTGCCGCCCGCCAGGCCGGAGGCCACCACGCTCACGCCGTTGAGCTGGAAGGCCGGCTCCAGCGCCATGACCGCGAGGTGGTCGAGGGTGACGCTGAGGGAGTTGACGTCGGTGAGCACGTTGTGCACGGCCGGATCACTGCCCGCGGCGTAGGGCACCGGTGCCAGGGCCGGCGTGCCGCCGTTGGAGGCGACGCTGCCCACCATGGCGGCCTGGTTGGGCGCGATGGCGGTGAAGTTGTTGCCCACGATGCTCAGCTGGTTGCGCGCGTCGGTGTGCATGTTCCAGCAGTAGTTGACGTGGGTCCAGCTGGCGTTGATGGAATCGGCGACCACCAGGACGGGCGGCTCACCGGGACCGGAGCCGAAGTACAGCGAGCGCTGCGCCCAGGGCACCGAGCTCGGCGTGGCGGAGTAGGCATAGCGCATGTCGGCGCGGACGAACACCTCACCCGGCGCGGCGCCGTACGCTGCGATGGGCTGCACGTTGTCGTACGAGCCGTTGCGTGCGTTCGTGTTGCAGCCGACGGTGACCAGATTGTGGCCGGACGCGCCCGCGTTGTTCTCGCCGCCCTTGTAGCCCGAGTCCACCGCCCACTGGCCGCCGTAGCCGAGCAGGGTGAACTGCCCCATGTCGACCTGGGAGTGGATGCCGGGCACGCCGTTGTGGCGCGTCTCGAAGCTGCCCACCACCTCGTTGGCGCCGCCGGCCCAGCCGCTGCGGTAGTCGACCAGGCCGTGCTCCGAGTAGTACTGCGAGGGCAGCCCGAAGGTGGACGGGTCGGCCGGGGTGATCGACTGCCAGTAGAGGATGGTGAAGGCCTCGTTGGCGTTCCAGCAGTTGAAGATGCGGGTCGGATCGGTGGTCAGCGAGGTGCACAAGTCGTCGCCGACTGGGGCGGGCGCGAGGTACACGGGCTCGGCGCCCGCGCCGTAGATGTCGTCGCCGTCGGGACCGTAGAAGTGGTCCCAGTCCCATGCGACAAGGCCGTCGGCGCGCACGTTGAAGAACATCGGCATGACCTCCGAGAAGGTCACCGTCTCGTTGGAGTCGTTGCGGTTGAGGAAGCGGCTTCCCTGGCCGGGGATCTGCTCCAGGGCCAGCCAGCGCGGCACGTTGCTCACGCCCGGCGCCTGGGCGACGAGGTCCTCGCCCTGGATGCGCTTCCAGGCAAAGGCGAAGGGCAGCGAGTTGTGCAGCCCGTAGCCGGCGTAGGTGATGCCCTCGGAGCCGTCGCCGTTCGACCCGAAGACGCCCTGCATGTAGGGCAGCACGCGGCCGCGCGCATTGCTCAGCAGCGTGGTGGTGTCGACGGTGAGCCCCGGCTCGCCCTGGAGTGCCAGCAGCAGCAGGCCGGTACCGCCCCCGCAGACTCCGTACCAGTTGTTGCCCTGCTGCCCGAGGGGGGCGAAGCTGGGGTAGAGGCAGTCCATCAGCACGGTGACGTCGCGGTTGATGGCGGCGATGTACGTCGCCTTCTCAGCATCCGTCCACTGGTCGTACGTCCAATCCCAGGCCAGGGCCATGCCCTTGCTGAGATCGCCGCGCCCCAGCTCGTAGGCCGTGCCTGACGAGTCCGCCCAGGCGGGGAAGTTGCTGTTGGCCTCGACCAGCATGAGCTGGATGGCCATGTCGCTGTACTTGGTGTTGCCGCTCAGCACGTAGGCCATGGACAGGTCGGTGAGGTAGGTGCTCACCTGGTTCTGCCCGAAGAAGCCGTCGTAGATCCGCCATCCGGGGAAGACACTCCCATCGGGATAGAAGATCTGCTGCTGGGTGAAGATGTAGTTCGGGCTGGTGGGATCGGTGCAGGAATCGACCTTGCGCTGCAGCTGCGCCCAGGCCTCGGCAGGGATGCCGGAGGTGATCTTGGCGCGCAGCCCTGGCACGTCGGACGACGAGAAGAGCAGCGAGGGATGCGCCGTCGTCGCCGATACCGTGCGGGGTTGCAGCACGCCGGGCATCGCGGCCAGGACGATCGCCGACACAGCCATGACCCAGACAAGTCGCCGTCTCATCGATCGTCTCCCTTCCGACCCACCGGGGCCACGTCCCGAATTAGGCAGAAATCCTGCCTTATGCGCCGGCGAGGTGTCAATGCCGCTCCGCTTGACCTCGGCCGCGCATTAGGTAAAAATCCGAACGTATTCACACGGTTGGAGACGATGCCCGTGATCCCTGCGGTGCCACGACGTTCACAGCCCCGCCTGCTCGCCGTCCTCTGCCTGGCCACCGTCGTGCTGGCTGCCTGCTCGCGCACCCCACCCGGCGGGGGCGTGGCCTACCTGGGCCCAGGCGGCAGTGTGGGCGCTGCAGATGGCAGCTCTGCAGGCGGCGCCGACGGCTCTCAGCCCACCGGCACGGGCAGCGTCAACGCACCGGGCGCGGGCCCGGGCGCCACGGGATCGTCGACGGCGAGCGCCCGCGCCGGCGCCTCGGGAGGCGGCGGTGGCGGTGGCGGCAGCGCGGTCAAGCCGATCGCCTCGGCACCCGGCGTGACACCCACGGAGATCCAGATCGCCTTCGCCGGCAAGCTGGCCAACTGCTCGGAGAGTGGCAATGCGTCGGAGACCGCCGCCGGCGGTCTGAACCCCAAGGACGCATCGATCATCAAGGCCGACGTGGAGTACGTCAACAAGTACGTTCCCCTGCCCGGCGGCCGCAAGCTGGTGCTGGTCGGCAACACCGACTACAACGGCATCAAGATGATCGACCACGGCGGCTACTACTGCCCCACCAAGGGGCAGGCCGCGGCGCGCTTCGTGGTGGACTCCCTGCGCCCGTTCGCCGTGCTCGGTGGCATCGGCTCCACCGCCGGCCCCGTCTTCCAGCAGACCATCGCTGACGGCCACGTGATCAGCATCGGCTTCGCCTTCCTCAACGCCTCGGAGATGAGCGCGCGCTGGCCCTATGCCATCGGCATCTACGGCGCCGGCGACCGCAAGATGAACATGCTCGCCGATTACGTGCACGTGCGCGTGCAGGGCACGCAGTACAAACCCACCGTCGGCTCGCCGGTGGCGCGCAAGTACGGCTACATCACCTACGACGACCCCGCCTATCAGAAGCTGGCCCAGTCCGCGGTGGCCGCCTTCGCCCGCTACGGCATCAACCTGCCCATCTACACCATCCCCAGCGACACCGGGCAGGCGGCGCAGGCGGCTCCCACCGTCGCCCTGCGCATGAAGCAGGACGGCGTCAACTCGGTGGTGTTCGGCTTCCCCACCGAGGTCACCTCGATCACCGTGCTGCAGGGCTTCGACAGCGCGCAGTACAACCCCGACCTGCTGGTGGGCCTGCAGTCCCTCGCCTTCCTGGACACGCTGATGCCGCACGACCAGATGATCCGCGCCTCCGGCATCGCGGCAGGCGGTGTCGCCGCGATGCGCGACGACATCAGCAACTACAACAACAGCATCGAGAACGCCGACGGGTACAACCAGGTGTGGGCGCAGTCCTCCGAGTACGACGGCGAGACGGTCACCAACGGTTCCACCGAGGGATACGACTGGTGGTCATTGCTCAGCGCGCTGGTCGCGGGACTGGAGCGCTCGCCGGTGAACTTCACCGCCCAGGATTGGGCCGCCGGCCTGGCCGCCACCACCGGCAGCGACCTGCGCTGCCCGGTGGAGCGCTTCATCGGACACGACCACCCGCAGGCATCGCTGACCCGCTGGACGCGGGACGCGCCTGACGGCCTCACCGGCTGGACCACGGTGTACTGGACCAACAACAAGTCGCAGTTCGGCACGCCCGGTTACTGGGAGTCGTTCGACGGCTACTACGACTTCTTCGGCGTCAACGACATCCCGCCCCAGCCGACCGCCGACACCGGCAGCACGGCGGTGCCGCCCATCAAGCAGCTACCCCGCATCGGGTTGTCGCCGTTCAAGTCGTGCCGGAGCATCGGGCTGCAGGGCGACCTCTACGAGTGACCAGCACCGCAGCTCCGCGGGTGCTCGAGCTGGCGTCCGGCCGGCGCGTGCGACGCCCGCGCGTGGCCCTGATGTCGGTGGGCCTGGCCGCCTACTGGCCGCAGTTTCCCGGCCTGCGTGAGGCGCTGTTGGGCCACGCCGCCCGGCTGGCGGCGGGCCTGCGCGAGCGCGGCGCTGAGGTGCTCGACGTCGGCCTGGTGTCCAGCGCACCCGAGGCGGCCCGGGCGGGCGAGCAGCTGCGCGCCGCCGCGCCCGACCTGGTTGTGGTCAACCTCGCCACATACGCGACGTCGTCGCAGGTGGTGCCTGCGCTGCAGCGCGCTGCGGCCCCGGCGCTGCTGGTCGGCATGCAGCCGTCGGCCTCGATGGACCACGCCGGCGTGGACACCGGAGGCTGGCTGGAATACTGCGGCGTCTGCTCGCTCCCTGAGATGGCCGCGGCGCTGACCCGCTGCGGCATCGCGGTGCGCTCCGTCTCCGGGCACCTCGACCACGCGCGCGCCTGGGGGCGCATCGAGGAATGGGTCCGCGCCGCTGGCGTGGTCGGCGCCATGCGCGGCGCGCGCCTCGGCGTGCTGGGCCACCTCTACCCGGGCATGCTCGACATCAGCACCGACTTCACCGCGGTGCAGGCGCAGCTCGGCGGCCACGTCGAGGTGCTGGAGATGGACGACCTCCGCGTCCGCGTCGACGCGGTGAGCGACGCTCGCGCCGCCGAGGTGGAGGAGATCGCGCGCGAGGTCTTCGCCATCGACGACGGCGTCGATGCGGACGACCTGCACTGGGCGGCCCGCGTCGCCGCGGCACAGCAGGCGCTGGTCGACGATTTCCAGCTGGACGCGCTGGCCTACTACTACCGCGGCCTCGGCGAGGATCAGTACGAGCGGCTGGCCGCCGGCATGATCCTGGGCTCCTCGCTGCTCACCGCTGCGGGCGTCCCCTGCGCCGGCGAGTACGACCTGCGCACCGCGCTGGCCATGCTGCTTCTCGACCGGCTCGGCGCCGGCGGCTCCTTCACCGAGTTCCAGGCTCTCGACTTCGAGCGGGGCGCGGTGGAGATGGGCCACGACGGGCCGGCCCACCTCGGCGTCTCCCAGGGCCGTCCCGTGCTGCGCGGCCTCGACCTGTACCACGGCAAGCGCGGCTGGGGTGTCAGCGTCGAGTTCTCGGTTCGCCATGGTCCCGCCACCCTGCTGGGTGTGACCCAGCGGCGCGACGGCGCCCTGCGCCTGGTGGTCGCCGAGGGCGAGGTGGTCGACGGGCCGCACATGCGCATCGGCAACACCACCAGCCGCCTCGACTTCGGCTGCGACCCCGGCGAGTTCGCCGACGCCTGGAGCGCCGCTGCGCCCTCGCACCACTGGGCCCTCGGCCTGGGGCACCAGGCGCGCGTGCTGCGCTGCGTGGCGGACCTTGCCGGCCTGGAGCTGGTCGAGGTATGCCCCGGCCGGCCGGCCGCCGGCTAGGGCTGGTTGCGGCCGCCGCGGCGGTAGCGCTGCACGAAGGCTGAGAGGCGCGAGCCGGCGCCCACGCGCGCGGGCGCGGGCGGCGCGGGTGGCCCGACGAAGCTCAGCAGCAACACGATCAGCGCGGTGACGAAACAGAGCAGACCGCCCACCATGGCCCGCCCCGGCAGGGCCAGCGCCACGGGACGGGCCCGCACCGGCTTGGGCGCGTGCCGGGGCGCCGGTGCGAGCGTGGCCGCCGCGGTGGGGGCGGGCTGCACGGTCGGCAGGCTCAGCGGCTGCTCGGCCAGCGGTGGCTCGGTCGGGACCGCGACAACGGGCGGGGGGAGCACGGCGGACGTGGTCGGCGGCGCCTGGTAGCTGGGCACCACGGTGAACACGGCGCTGGCCTGGCGGGCGCAGGCCTCGACGTTCTGGCCCCCCTGCGGCGGGGCGGGGTTGGGCAGGGGAGAGGGGGGCGTCGTGGGCAGCCCCGGCAGCGTGGTCGGCAGCGCGGGCAGGGTGGCCACGGGCGTCGCCGCCTGGGTGGGACAGACCGTGCCCTCGGCGCTGGTTGCGTAGGGCGAGTACTGGGCGGCGTTGATCACCACGTCGCCCAGCGGGGCGCTCAGCGAGAGCGGGAAGGAGCAGGCGATGTCCCCTGCGGCGTCCGCGGCGTTGGGCTGGCAGTCCACTGCACCCGGTTCTGTCGCGGGACAGCCGCCGAAGGGGCAGACCGTGACCAGGAACGGTCCGGTGGGGACGAAGCCGGTGCCGCTGACGTGGACGGTGGCGCCGGGCTCGCCGGACGCCGGCGACACGCTGATGGCGGCGCCGGCGCTGGCGGCCGGCGGGGCGGCCGCGTGTGCACCGGCACCGAGCAGCAGGAGCGCGCCTCCGGCTGCACCCAGGGCCAGCGCGGCGGCGCGCAGCCGCCGTCGGGCACGGGCGGAGCGACGGTGGGGTTTCGGCTCAGTCATCGTTAGACAGGAATCTTTACCATAAGCGGCCCCGCAGCGCCAGAGGTTTTATGCAACCGGTTGACCTGCGAGGCCCGGGTGGAAATAATGCGTCTCGCAATGGTTGGATGGATGGAAGAACGGCCTGGCCTGCCCGCGCACCGCGCGGCGTTCGCGACGGCGGGAACCCGGCGGCGCGCTGGGTGAGCCTGAGCGCGGCGCCGGACCTGCGCCGACGTCCCCTTCGCGAGCGGCTGCGCAGCAGCACGCATGCCACCGCGCAGCTCCTCGCTGTCGAAGTGCGCCGGCTGGGTCCCGCGCACATGCTGGCCGGCCTGCGTGCCATGCCGGCGAGCCGGCGCATCGCCCTCTGCATGGCGCTGGTCGCGGTGGTGGCGCTCTACCTGGTTGCCAATGTGCCGTTCGGCAGCGCGCACGGCACGGTGCTGCCGCGCAAGCTGCCGCCGGGCATCGTGCTGCTCGGCCTGGTCTACGGTGCGATCAACTCCATGGTGGCCATCGGCCTGGTGCTGGT
The DNA here is from genome assembly GCA_964499205.1 of uncultured Actinomycetes bacterium. Lineage (GTDB taxonomy): Bacteria > Chloroflexota > Dormibacteria > Aeolococcales > Aeolococcaceae > DASRDZ01. The sequence goes on from CAZCJX010000001.1 coordinate 42,415, forward strand.
CTACCGCGCCGGCCGCTACATCAACTTCGCCCAGGGCAGCATGGGTGCCGCGGCCGTGGTGCTGGGCGCCAAGCTGATGCAGCTCTACGGCCTGGGCTGGATCTGGATCGCGCTGATCACCATCACCGTGGCGGCGGCGCTGGCGGTCATCTGCGAGCTGACGCTCTTCCAGCTGGCGCGCCTCTTCCGCGCCCCGCGGCTGATCGTCACCGTGGCCACCCTGGGCCTGGTGCAGCTCCTCGCCGGTGTGCAGCTCCTCTTCGGCTCGATCAAGTCCGACCAGTTCTTCGGCTCGCTGCCGGCGCCGAGCGTGCCGCTGCACATCCACTTCTCCATCGGCATCGTGCCCTTCACCGGCGACCACGTCCTGGCGCTGCTGGTGGTGCCGCTGGTGGTGTTGGGCCTCAGCCTCTTCCTGCGCCTGTCCGACCACGGCGCCGCCGTGCAGGCCGCCGCCGAGAACGCCGACAGGGCGCGGCTGATGGGCATCTCGGTACGCCGCATGCACACGCTGGTGTGGGGCATCGCCGGCGGGCTGAGCGGGCTCACCGCGCTGCTCTCGGCACCGCTCTTCGGCCTGGGCAGCGGCGCCCAGGGCGGCCCCAGCCTGTTCCTGCTCGCCCTCGCCCCCGCGGTGCTGGCCGGCCTCGCCAACCCCGGCCAGACGCTGGCCGCCTCGCTCGCCCTCGGCCTGGTTGAGTCCACAGTTGTCTGGAACTTCGGGGCCGGCGTGCTCAACGTCACCTTCCTCGCCGTGCTCGTCGTCGCGCTGCTGCTGCGCCGGCGCGTGGTCAGCCGCACCACCGAGGGTGAGGAGCGCTCCTTCGCGGTGGCAGCGCGGGTGCGCCCCTTCCCGCGCGAGCTGGCCGGGCTGGCCCTGGTGCGCGGCGCGCGGCTCGGCTTCCGCGCCCTGCTGCTGCTGCTCGCGGTCACCCTCCCCATGGGCTTCGACCTGCAGTACCAGGTGCTCGCCGAGAACGTCGTGGTGTTCGTCATCGCGGGCATCTCGCTGGTGCTGGTCACCGGTTTCAGCGGGCAGGTGTCCTTCGGCCAGTGGGCCATCGTCGGCTTCGGCGCGCTCTTCGGCGGCTGGCTGGTCACCGCGGCCGGGCTGGACTTCTGGAGCGGCCTGGGGCTGGTCGCCGTGGGCGGCGCGCTGGTGGCCACGGTCATCGGCATCCCCGCGCTGCGCATCCGCGGCCTCTTCCTGGGTGCCGTCACCCTGGCCCTGGCCCTGGCCTGCTCCGACTACTTCTTCGCCGACCGGCAGCACTTCCCCTTCCTCACCGTGCACGGCAGCGTGCAGCGTCCCAGCATCGGGCCGCTGGACCTCGGCGCACACCCGCAGGTGCCGGGCAACGAGCTGCACTACTACTGGTTCTGCCTGGCCGTGCTGGTGCTGGTGATCTGGGCGGTGAAGAACCTGCGCCAGACGCGCTGGGGCCGCAACTTCCAGGCGGTGCGCGACAACGAGCGCGCCGCCGCGGCATTCGGTGTCGGCGTGGTGCAGACCAAGCTGCTCGCCTTCGCCGCCTCGGGCATGATCGCCGCCGTCGCCGGCTACCTCTTCCTCTTCAGCGAGGAGCAGGCCACCAGCCAGTTCTTCCCGGTGACCACCTCGCTGCTGCTCTTCTCCGCGGTGGTCATCGGCGGGCTGGGCTCGGTGGCCGGGGCGGTCATCGGTGGATTGTTCTTCGAGGGCGTGCAGTTCTTCGTGCACGTGCAGGAGGTGCAGCTGCTCACCACCAGCCTGGGTCTGCTCTTCGTGCTCGCCTTCCTGCCCGGCGGCCTCGGCTCGCTGTTCTTCGCCGGGCGCGACGCGCTGCTCCGAGTTGTGGCCGATCGCTGCGGAATCGTGGTGCCCTCGCTGCTCGCCGACCGGCGGGTGGAGAGCCACATGCCCGGCGCCGGCGCAGCTGCCGGCCTCGCCGCCGATGAGCCAGCGCCGGTCGTCCTGGAGAGTGCGTCGTGAGCGCCCGCCTGCGCACCGTCGCTGCATTCCTGCGCTCGCCTCGCCTGCTCGTCGGTGGTGCCGCGGCCTTTCCCGTCCTCGCCCTGGCCGTGCTCAACTGCCTGGAGCAGGTCGACGTCAACGCCGTCGGCGTGGTGCTTCCCGAGGTGCGCAGCGACCTGCACCTCACCTACACCGGCATCGCGCTCATCTCGCTGCCCGCCGTCCTGCTCGGCCCGCTGGTGGTGCTCGGCGGCGGGTGGCTGGGTGACCGGGTCAACCGGGTGCGCTTCACGGTGGTGGCCGCGGCCGTGTTCGGCATCAGCAGCATCCTTTCCGGACTGGTGCGGGACGTGGCCAGCTTCACGCTGACGCGCACGGTCAGCAGCGGGACGGCCTACATCACGCAGTCCGCGCAGGGCAGCTTGCTCACCGACCTCTACCCGCCCGAGGGACGCGGCGCGGCCATCGGCATCTGGCAGGGCATCCGCCCCCTCGGCCTGGTCCTGGGCGGCGTGCTGGGTGGCGTGATCGCCACCGCGCTGGGCTGGCGCTACGTCTTCGTTCTCCTCTCCATCCCGGCGACGTTGGCGGTGCTGGGCATGGTTCGTGTGCGCGAACCCGCGCGCGGTGCGCACGACTTCGACGCGGAGACGCTGCGCTACGCCAGCGCCGACACGCTGGGGCCGATCCAGAGCCTCAAGGCGCTCTTCAACATCCGCTCCTACGTGCGCATGATGGCCGC
>CAZCJX010000001.1:45210-122913 GCA_964499205.1 uncultured Actinomycetes bacterium
TCCAGAGCCTCAAGGCGCTCTTCAACATCCGCTCCTACGTGCGCATGATGGCCGCCTTCGCGGTGTTGGGCATGGGCGTGTACGCGCTGGTGCCGCTGGTGGGCTTCTTCTACCAGTCCTCGCTCGGCCTCGACGCCCTCGGCCGCGGCGCCATCACCGCGGTGCAGGCGGTGGCGCAGCTGCTCGGCAGCGTGGTCGCCGGCACGGTGCTGCAGCGCATGGCGGTGCGCCGCGTCACCATCGTCAACGGCCTGCTGATCGCGCTGGTGGGTTTCGGCTACCTGGCCCTCGCCCTGTCGCCCAACGTCGCAGTGGCCCTCGCCGCCAACGTGGTCAGCCTGTTCGCCTTCGGCGTCTTCAGCGTCGGGCTGTACATCCAGGTGGCCGCCACCACGCCGGCCAACCTGCGCTCCATGGCCTTCGCCGGCTCGGGACTGTTCATGCTCCTCGGCGTCGTCTGGTACCCGATCGCGGCGGGCCTGGCTGACAGCGCCGGGTTGCGCGTCAGCATCCTGGCCTCGTTCTTCTGGTACGTGCTGGGCGGGCTGATCGCCGCCACCGGCGCGCGCTTCGTCGATCGCGACGCCGCGCGCGCCAACGTGGTGCTGGCCGCCGAGGCCGAGGCGCGCCGCCGCCGCGCCGCCGGCGAGACGGTCAGCCTGCTCGAGGTGCGCGGCCTGGACGTGGCCTACGGCAACGTGCAGGTGCTCTTCCACGTCGACATGACCGTCAACCAGGGGGAGATCATCGCCCTGCTGGGCACCAACGGCGCGGGCAAGTCGACGCTGCTGCGCACCATCTCCGGGTTGATCCGCCCCACCGAGGGCGTGGTGCTCTACCAGGGCACCGACATCACCGGCCTCGACGCCGAGCTGGTCACCGCGCGCGGCATCATCCACCTGCCCGGCGGGCGCGGTGTGTTCCCCGGCCTGTCGGTGCGCCGCAACCTGCGCCTGGGCACCTATCTCTACCGGCGCGACCCCGCCTACCGCGAGCAGAGCATGGAATACGCGTTGAGCTTCTTCCCCCGCCTGCGTGAGCGCCTCGACCAGAACGCGGGCACGCTGAGCGGCGGCGAGCAGCAGATGCTCAACGTGGCCCAGGCGTTGATGGTGCAGCCCACCCTGCTGCTCATCGACGAGCTCTCGCTGGGGTTGGCGCCGCGCGTGGTCGAGGAGCTGCTCTCAGTGGTGGAGCGCATCAGCGCGTCGGGTGTCACCATCGTGCTGGTGGAGCAGTCGGTGAACATCGCCCTGGAGCTGAGCCACCGCGCCTATTTCATGGAGAAGGGCGAGGTGCGCTTCGAGGGCCGCTCCGCCGACCTGGCCGACCGCGACGACCTGGTCCGTTCGGTGTTCCTGGCGGGCGCGCGGTGAGCGCGTCCGCGATCGCCCTGGAGGTCGTCGGTGTGCGCGTCGACTTCGGCGGCCTGCGCGCCGTCGACGTCGAGCGCATGGCGGTGCGCCGTGGTCGCATCGTTGGCCTGATCGGGCCCAACGGCGCCGGCAAGACAACCCTGTTCGACGCCATCTCCGGCTTCGTCGAGACCAGCGCCGGTTCGATCGTCCTCGACGGCGCCACCGAGCTGAGCGGTCTGCCGCCCTCGCAGCGTGCCCGCCTCGGTTTGGGACGAAGCTTCCAGAATGCCGCGCTCTTCGAGTCCCTGACGGTGGCGGAAACGCTGCTGGTCGCCTACGACCGCGAGCTGGAGTCCAGCGGTCCCGTCTCGGGGGCGCTGCGGTTGCCCACCGCATGGCGCCCGGAGCGGGACATGCGCCGGCGCGTCGACGAGCTCATCGAGCTGATGGGCCTGGGCGCCTTCCACGACAAGTTCATCAGCGAGCTGTCCACCGGGACGCGCCGCATCGTCGACCTCGCCGCGGTGCTGGCGCTGCAGCCCAGCGTGCTGCTGCTCGACGAACCGTCGTCGGGCATCGCGCAGCGCGAGGTGGAGGCGCTGGGCGACCTGCTCCGCGAGGTGCGCCGTGCCCTCGACTGCACGGTGCTGTTGGTCGAGCACGACATCCCGCTCGTCCGCGACCTCTGCGACGAGCTGTACGCCATGGAGACGGGGCGCGTCATCGCCCACGGGACGCCCGCCGAGGTGCTCTCCGACCAGCAGGTCATCACCTCCTACCTCGGCGGCGGCACCCGCGCGGTGGAGCGGTCGGGTCGCCGTCCCGCCCTCGACACACAGCCGACAGGAGCACGAGTGTGAGCACCATGAGCAGCATCAGGCCTGGCAGGAACAGCTGGGGGCTGCCCTGGCTGGCGGCTGTGCGCAGCGCGGCCATCCGGGTGGTTTCCCTGAGCAGCCAGTGGCGCCGCTACAGCGGTCCGCTGGGCGTGGTGGCCATCCTGGCCGGGTTCGCCGTGATCGTGCAGAGCTGGTGGGACTCCGGCAGCACCGCGGACATTCGCGTGCAGATGCAGGACCTCATCTCCGCCGTCGGCGGCGGCGTGCTGGTGCTGTCCGGCGTGCTGATGCTGGTCGCCGAGGTGATCGCCGCCTCGCACCGGCAGCAACGGCGGCAGACCGAGGCGATCACCGCAGCCCTCGACCGGCTGGTGGAGCTGCGCGACGACCGGCCCGCCGCGGCGGTGGCGCCCACCGGCATGGTGGTGGCCACCCACGCGTCGTACCACCGTCCCGACTGCGACCTGCTCGACGGCCGCGAGTCGCTGCGCCCGCTGAGCGCCGAGAGTGCGGCGGCGCAGGGGCTCACGCCCTGTCGCACCTGCCTGGCCGGGCCGGCCGCCTGAGGGTGAGAGAGGAGCTGCAGCGAGCGCGCCGGCGGCGCATCGCCGTGCGTGTCGCCGCCGCGCTGCTCCTGGCGGCCTGCACCGGGCTGCTCAGCGGCTGCTCGCTGCAGCTCCTGGCCACCCAGGTGATCGTGCGCATGGACGAGACGGGGCCGCACCTGGTGCGCGCCGGCTCCGGCGATTCCGCCGCTGGCCGCCGCGTCGTGCCGGCCGGAGAAACCGTCATCACTGTCATCAACGGCGACCGCCATGCCGCGCACACGATGATGCTGGTCAGCGCCGACTCGCCCGACCCGCACCGGCTGCCCGCGCGCGTGCTGCGCGCCCGCTTCGCCAGCGACGCGCCCAACGAGGTGCTCGACATCAGCGAGCCGCTCGACGCCGAGAAGTACGACGTCGCCTCCGGCGGCTTCAGCGCCGAGGACAAGTCGGTGGTCTTCCACGTGTACCTGGCCGCCGACCGCTACTACTTCCTGCTCGACGCCTCGCGCGTCAGCAGCGGCTACTACCTGGTCGTCCACCCCGTGGGCCGGTCCTGATCCGCAGGGCGGTTCAGGACGGCTCCGCGTCGCGGTCGAGCAGGTCCTCCATGAGCATCAGGGCCACGGCCGCGGTCCAGGTGTAGCCGCCCGTGCCCAGGCCGGTGCCGTCCTCGTGCGAGATGTGCTCGAAGGCGTCGCCGCCGGCCGCGTACATGGTGGCCACGGCGTCGCAGAAGGCGCGCGCGCAGGCGGTGGCCAGCTCGACCTCGCCGTGGCGGAGCAGCGCCTGGCAGGCGTGCAGCTGGTGCGGGCCCCAGACGGTTCCCGACCAGAACTCGGTGGGCGCGCCGGGTGCGGGATGCTTGCCGTCGAGCGGGTGTGCGCTCTTGATGCCGTACGGGGAGAGCAGGCCGCGGTGATCCACGCGAAACCACCGCAGCGTCACCTCGTCGACACTGCATCCGGTGGTGACGAGCTGCAGGCTGCGCACGCCGCGAATCCATTCCGGCCCGCGCTCCTCGGCCATGTGTCGCATGGTGTCGAGCCCGGCGACGCCGTCGTACCGTCCCGGTGTCACCCCGTCGAGCGCCACGAGCACATGCTCGACGCCGGCGGCGTCGGTGAGCAGGAGGCGCAGCGACGCACCGGGCTGCGCGGTGGCGACGTTGACGCTGCCCTCCAGCCGTGGGAAGGCGCACGCGGCAGGACCGCGATCAACGCCGAAGCGGAGCAGCAGCCCGTCCTGGCGCAGCTCGACGCCGCCGGCCGCGGCGCCGGCGCCGCGCGTGGGATGCAGGCCATCGGTGACCACCTGGTAGCCGTGGTGCAGGTGCTCGCCGACGCGCACCGTCATGGCGCCGTCCCAGTAGGGGTAGGAGCGGCGCCGGCCGCGCAGGGTGGCGATGGTCTGCCGTGCCTGCTCGTCGTCCGCGACGCCGGCCCAGAGTGGCATGAGCATCGCCGGCGTGTGGCGCACCACCCGGGGCTGCGCGGCGCTGAGGTCGCGACGCACCACCGGGAAGAAGCCGCCCACCTCGTCGTCCCACATGGCTGCGCGCATGCGCGTCGCCAGCGCGTCGCGTTGTGCGCGCCACGGCTTGGCGGCCTGCGGTTCGACACGCGCGGCGATTCGCGACAGCGCATCCATCTCCATGTGCAGGCACGAGTTGAGGAAGACGTCGGCGATGGGCTCGTGCACCAGGCCGTCGGCGCTCGGTGCGGTGGGCTCGCCCATGACCAGGTCACGCTCCGGCGAGTAGTCGTGGCCGGACTCGTAGGCGACCATGGTCGGCGAGCTGCCGGCGTATTCGGAGAGCCCGTCACCGTCGACGTCGCGCCGCGGCGAGCGCCACCACTCGACGAAAGCGGCCAAGCTGGGGTAGACGCGGCGGAGAAAGGCGTCGTCGCGCTCGACGGCGTCGATCTCCATGGTCAACCAGGCGAGCATGGGCACCTGCGAGCCGTCCTGTCCTGCGGTGCCACCGTCGCGGGTCACCGAGCGCGGCACCATGCCGCGGTCGGGACCGTCGTGGAGCTGGAAGTCGAGCATGTTCTCGACGAAGCCGCGGGCCAGGTCGGGGCGGTGCCCCACCGTGGCCACGGCGCGGGCGGAATAGGGAAGGTCCCAGACGAACTGAACGCCGAAGCGCTCGTAGAACGGCGCCACGCGCATCGCCGGCCGCGCGTAGGCGTCACCGGGCGGGACGATGTTCTCCGCCAACGCGCGCCGGTAGAGCGCGCGGCGGAGCGACGGGGGATAGCGTGTCATTCGGCGAGTTAGTATGCATAATTGACTAACCGTCCAGGGAGGGACGCTGTGAAGGTCACCTCGATCGAGACACTGCGCCTCGACGAGCACCCGGAATACCTCTGGGTGCGCATTCACACCGACGACGGCGCGGTGGGGCTGGGCGAGACCATGCCGCGAGTCGGCAGCGTGGAACGCATCGTGCACGAGGTGCTGGCGCCGCTGCTGCTCGACAACGAGGTGGCACCCGAGCGCTTCTGGCAGGCGGCCTTCCGCGCTCTCGCCTACCACGGCCATGCCGGCGCCGAGCTGCGCGCGCTGTCCGCCGTCGACATCGCGCTGTGGGACCTGGTGGGACAGCGCGCCGGCCTGCCCGTGCACCGCCTGCTGGGCGGCCCCTGCCGCAGCGTCGTCCCCGTCTACAACACCTGCGTCAGCCACGGCACCATCCGCGACCACGAGCGCTTCCTCGCCGACCCCGGCGGCCTGGCTCGCGACCTGCTGGCCGAGGGCTACGGCGCCATGAAGATCTGGCCCTTCGACGACCTGTCCACGGCATCGATGGGCCACGACGTCGACCGGCACGCACTGCGCCGCGTCTGCGCCGTGTTCGCCGCCATCCGCGATGCGGTCGGCGACCGCATGCAGGTCGCCCTGGAGGGTCACTCCTGCTGGGACCTGCCGGCGGCGCTGCGCATCGCCCGTGCCGTGGAGGAGTTCGACCTCATGTGGCTGGAGGACATGCTGCAGGCCGGTGACGCCGGAGCCTGGCGGACGCTGCGCGAGTCCACCTCCACGCCGATCTGCGGCAGCGAGCGTCTGTTCACGCGCTACGGCCTGCGGCCCTTCCTCGATGCCCGCTGCCTTGACGTGGTCAAGCAGGATCTCTGCTGGACCGGTGGTTTCACCGAGTTCGTCAAGGTGGCGGCGCTGGCCGGCGCCCACGAGCTGCCGGTCGCGCCGCACAACTGCCACGGACCCGTCGGCGCCATGGCGACCGTGCACGCCAGCGCGGCCATTGCCAACCTGCGCGTCATGGAGTCGGTGCGTGCCTTCACGCGCGGCTTCTTCGCCGAGCTGGTCGACGAGCCGCCGGTGATCGAGGGCGCCGGCGCTCCGGTGCCAGAACGGCCGGGCCTTGGCCTGCGCCTGCGCGACGACGTGCTGGCCCGGGCGCACCGAAATGTGAGCGCCTGCGAGGGCGCCGCGCGCGCTGTCGGGTGGGCCGAGGGCGATCCCTGGGCCGGCGGCCTGGGCGACCGGGTATAGAAGAACCGGTTGCATAGTTCAGAACAGTTCTTTACTATCGACCTCCTGCCCACGGGTATGTGAGGAAGGCATGAACCATCACCCGCGCTCTATGCGCCGCCTCGCTCTCGGTCTGGCCGCCGCCATCGCCGCGCCACTGCTCACCGCCGTGGTCGTCACGCCGGCGCACAGCCAGGCAGCTGGACCCCATCCCAACCTGCTCTTCAGCGCGGCCGACGTGCCCGGCCTGCAGACGCGCATCACCTCGGGCCTGCCGGCGCAGGCGTGGGCGATGCTCAAGCAGAAGGCGGACGCCTTCACCGATCCGACCAATCCCTCGTACATCGACCCCTCGCTGATCACCAGCAGCAGCTCTCCCTACGACGGCTTCTTCGGCCAGAACCAGATGGGCAGCGTGCTCACCGACCTGGGCATGGCGTACACCCTCAGCGGCAGCACCAGGTACGGCAACGCCGCGGTGAGCCTGCTGCTGGCGCTGGGCAACGCGGGCTTCCCCGCCTGGGACAACAATGCGCTGGGGCGTGGCGACCTCTCCAAGGGCATGGCGCTCGCTTTCGACGAGGTCTACTCGCTGATGTCGGCCTCGCAGGTGACCGCCTTCACCAGCAGCATCGCCGCGCACGAGACCACCCTCTTCGACTGCCTGCAGCCCGGCTTCGGGCTGACCGAGAACAACTGGGCCGGTGTCTGCGGCGGTGGCGAGGGCCTGCTGCTTCTGGCCATCAGTGGCGAGAACGGCGCGCCCGCCGATACCGCCACGCTGCTCACCACCGCGCGCAACCGCGTGTACCACCTCTGGCAGGTGATCTTCGGTTCGCAGGGCGATGACCAGGAGGGCCTGAACTACGCCGCCTACGGCCTGCACAACTCCCTGCCCTTCGCCGTGGCCTACAAGCGCATCAACGGCGAGGACCTCGTCGCCGAGACCCCCGCGCTGGCCAACGTGCCGCGCTGGCTCGCCTACGAACAGCTCCCCGGCCAGGGCCTTCGCTTCGTGCCCCGCAACGACAGCGGGGTGTCGCTGACCCTGTGGCAGGAGGTGCTGCCGATGTTCTTCAACGTGCGAGCCGACGGGCTCACCTCGTGGGTGTGGGACCACACCATCGGACCCGACGGCGACAACACCTTCGGCAACCCACCGCCCGCGTACGTGGGCAGCAGCCAGACCGGAAGCCCGCTCTGCAGCTCTGTGGTCCAGGATCCCAACCGGCTGCTCTTCTGCTGGAACAACCGCGAGGTCTTCCACATCCTCGACTGGCAGTCGATCACCCCGGCCGACCCCTCGACGGTGACCGCCGACGCCATGCAGTACCCGGAGTTCGGCCTAGTCGACGTGCGCAGCGGCTGGGCCGGGGGCGCCGGCGAGCTGGCCAGCACGTACGAGGCCAAGCGCAACGCCACCACCCAGGCGCACAGCCAGGAGGACGAGGGCCAGTTCACCCTGTACGGCGAGGGCGCCATGCTGGCCATCGACTCGGGCTACGGCCACGACTATTCCTGCGGATCCTCGGCCCTGCCCCCCACCGTCTACCGCGCCACCCAGGGCGGCTGCCCCACCACCTACGCGGGGCACGCCAGCGGCCACAACGTGGTCACCGTGGACTGCAACGGCGTCACCACCCAGTCCGGCATCGTGGGCCAGACCACGATCCAGACCATGCCGCTCTACATGTCCACTCCGTCGACCACCTTCGTGCGCAGCGACCTGCGCAATGCCTACTCCTGGTCGACACCGCCCAGCGACGTTCCCTGGGCGGGCCGCGACTTCATGGTCACCCACGTCCCCGGCGAGCCCTATGTGCTGGCCGTGAGCGACGCGCTGGACGTCAACAACGCCCTGCACGACTGGTGCTGGACGCTGCACACGTCCATCGAGAACACCGTCGCCCTGACCGGGACCCAGACCTTCCTGGTGCGCAGCCCCAACGGTGTCTCCATGTCCGGAGCGGTGACCAGCCCCTCGGGGACGGCACCGCTGAACCTCCCCGAGCTCACCGTCCAGCCCCAGGTCAACGAATTCGACCAGCCCGTCGAGCAGTGGGTCTTCTCGCAGCAGGTGCGCCAGACCCCGAGCTACGACAGCCTGGGCGTTCTGGCCGTGGGTGGCATCAACGGCGCGGCGCCGGGTGTCTCGGTGCTGACCGCCACCGGCGGCTCGGTGGTCGACGTCACCTGGAGCGGCGGCGAGATGCTGGTTGGCTCGCTGAAGCACGGGGCCACCTCGCTCTCCTCGACGCGGGTGCAGAGCGACGGCGCCTTCGCCCAGGCCACGGTGGGCCGGGGTGAGGAGGTGCTCGACCTGGGCAGCAGCCTGGTGGTCGACGGCGTCACCGTGGTCTCCATCGCAGGTGGGCCGGCGAGCGTCGCGGTCAGCGGGGGAGTGGCCACGGCGAGCGGCCCGGCGGGCGCCGTCTACACGGTGTACGCCCCGAGCGGCTTGACGTCGGCGACGGTCAACGGCAGCGCGGTGACCACCTGCGCCATCGGCTCCACCGTCAAGTTCCCCTGTTGAACGGGCCACGGAAGGAAGGAATCATGACCCAGCTCCGCAGTCGCGCCAGGGTGCGCATCATGCTCGCCGCCGCCGTCGGCCTGGTGGCCGCCGCGGTGTTCCCCTCCGGGACGGCACCGCGTGCGGTCGCCGCCGCCGCGGCGCATCCCCGCCTCCTCTTCAGCCAGACCGACGTGCCCGCGATGCAGAGCAAGGTGACCAGCGGCGTGGCGTCGCAGGCGTGGCACGTGGTGCTGACCGAGGCCAAGGAGCTGAGCGATCCCACCAGTCCCCTCTACGTCAACCCGGCCAACGTCAGCAATCCCAACGACTACAACGGGCAGAACCAGATGCCCGCGTACCTCGAGGACATGGCCTTCGCGTCGGTGATCAGCGGCGATCCCACCTACGGGCAGCACGCCATCGACGTGATGAAAGCGCTGGGAGCGGCGGGCTGGCCGGCGTGGAACGGCAACGCGCTGGGCAAGGGTGACCTGCTGCGCGGCGTCGGCCTCGCCTTCGACTGGACCTACACCATCATGTCGGCGGCCGACCGCAGCACCATCGTCAACAGCATGACCCAGCACGAGCAGTACCTCTTCGGCATCACCACCGAGGGCGGCGCGCCGGCGTCACCCGGCAGCAACTGGATGGGGGTGTCGTCGGGCGGCGCGGGGCTGGCGCTGCTGGCCCTGGACGGCGAGGCCGGCGCGCCCGCCGACCTCAGCACCCAGCTCAACAACGCGTCGAGCCGCATCAACACCTACTTCGGCTCCTTCGACCCCGGCGGCGCCTGGGGCGAGGGCTGGCTGTACGGCAACTACGGGATGCGCAACGCGCTGCCCTTCGCTCTCGCCTACAACCGCGCCGGCTACGGTGACCTGATCGGCGCCAACCCGCGCATCAAGTCGATGCGCAACTGGGGCTCCTACGAGCTGATCCCCGGCGACCGCTACGGCATGATCCCGCTCAACGACTCGCCCACCGACACCGGCGACGACGAGCTGCCCGAGCTCTTCTTCGCGCTCAACCCGGGCGACCCGCAGGACGGCTGGTTCTGGACCCAGACGGTCGGCCCCAACGGCGTCGACGAGTACAACCCGGCGCGCAACCAGTACTACGCCGGCGCCAAGAACTGCGTGTACCCGACCACCAACCCGGCCTCGGCCGCGCTCTGCCTCGAGTCCAACGCGCCTGTCTACAACATCATCTACAACACCGTCGACAGCTCCACCTCGGCGACGCCCGACGGCGTGCTGCCCTACTCGACGTGGTTCCAGCAGCGCGGCCTGGTCGACGCGCGCACCGGCTGGTCGCACGGTGGCAACGATTTCGCCAGCACCTTCGAGGCGCACCGCGGACCGGCGGGCCACTGGCAGGAGGACGCCGGGCAGTTCACCCTGTACGGCATGGGCACCGCGTGGGCGGTGGACTCCGGATATGGCCACAACTACTCGTGCACCTCGGTGACGGTGATCGTCGAGGGCGGCGGCTCCTGCCCCTACACCGACCAGGGCACCGCCGACGGCCACAACGTCATCCTCGTCGACGGCTCGGCGCTGACCCAGCAGTCGATGAACGGCGCCACCACGCTGCAGACCATGACCACGCAGCTCACCGGCCCCGACTTCGCCTACGCGCTGGCCGACACCCGCTACCAGTTCGGCGAGCCGCTCACCGCGCCGTACGCCTGGCGCCACTGGATGCTCGACACCGCGCCGGGACGTCCGGTGCTGCTCGCCGTGTCCGACAGCATGCAGAAGGACAGTGCGCAGCACACCTGGGTGTGGCAGATGCACACCGACGCAGCCAACGCGGTCGGCGTGGCCGGGCCCAACTTCACCATCACCGGACCCACCGGCGCGACCATGACCGGACTCAACGAGGTCGGCGGCAACCCGATGGTCAATGCCACGCCCCCGCTGGGCCTGTCGGCGTCGTACCCGCTGCCGGGCGGCCGTCCCTTCGCCATGACCGTGCTCAAGGAGGAGGCCTTCTTCCAGTCGCTCGCGGTCGACCACCTCAGCGTGATGGCGGTGGTCGCGCCCGGCCAGCTGCCCGCCACGCTGAGCACTCTGCAGGTGGGCGGCGGCAACGCGGTCGACGTGTCGTGGAACAACGTGCACGACGTCGTCGGCGCTGCGGTGCACGGCTCGACGCGCACCTCCGGGGCGAACCTCGACACCGACGGCGCCTTCTTCAAGTTCACCCAGGGCATGTGCGAGACGGTGCTGCGCCAGGGCACCAAGCTCTCCGGCTACGGGCAGGACTACGTGGTGGTCACCGGCGGTGCCTCCGACGTCACCTGCGGCGGCGGCGCGATCAGCGCGACGGGGACGGCGGGCAACACCTACAAGGTGTACTCGCCGAGCGATCCCAGCAGCGTCACGGTGAACGGCACCGCTGTCACCTGGACCCGCTCCGGGAGCTACGTGACCTTCTCGTGATCGACCGGGAAGTACACGCTGTAGCGCTCGTCGGTGATCTCGTGCAGCGGCACCAGGCGGATTGACCGTTCCTGACCGACTGTTCGGTAGCGGGTGTTCCAGCGGTCCCACTCGCGCTCGTCGTCGAGGGCGAGGAAGCTGCCGGGATCATCGACGTCGCCGCGCAGGCGAACCTCCTCGTCGCACAGCCCGGCCAGCGCCACCGGGCCGTCGATGAAGGCAACCGTTCCCGGCCGCCCCGCCAGCGGCTCGGCGACCAGGCGACGCGGCAGGCGCACGGTGACGGTGTCGTGCTGCCAGCTGCGGGCCAGCGGCAGGAAGCTCGACGCCGCGCCGGCGCGCGGCCGCTCGCCGGCGACGCCGATCTCCGCGTCGCCGGCCACCCACCAGGGGACGCGAATGCGCAGAGTGAAGTCGACGGGTCGCTCCGCCGCGACGGTGATCCGGTAGGTGGCCGAGTCGGGCCGTCCCACGCCGACGTCCTGGCTGACGTCGACACGCCCCGAACCGTCGGGGGCGGCGCTGGCGCCGACGACCTCCTCCAGGGTGACGGTGACCGCCACGCCGTCGCGCCGCCAGTCGAGTCGGGTGGGCACGTACTCGGCGAGCACCAGGCCGTCGTCGTCCTCGTACCAGGTCTGCGTGCCGTGCAGCGAATGCGCCTGCACCAGTGAGCCGTGGCAGCAGAAGAAGCTCTCGGTGCGCGTGCCCCAGTCCTTGGTGGCGCCGGGCCGCATCGGCAGGTAGTAGCAGACCATGCCGGTGACGCGGTGCTGCTGGGCGAGGATGCCGTTCCAGAGGGTGCGCTCACGGTAATCGGCGTACGTCGGGTCGCCGGTCCAGCGCAGCAGGTGCTCGGCGAGGCGGCGCATGTTGTAGACCATGCAGTGCTCCTGCGTGGTGATGCCCATGCGCACCGGCAGCCGTCCCGGCGGCACCCAGAACTCACCCGCGGACTGCCCCCCGGTGACCCACTGCTCGCGCTCCTCCACAGCGCAGCGCCAGTAGGCGAGCGCGGCGGCGCGGTAGTGGTCCTCGCCGGTGGCCTCGTAGGCGCGGGCGACGCCGCACGCTTCGGGGATGGAGGTGTTGGCGTGGCGGTTGGACAGCACGTCGCGACCGGCGACGAGGGCGTCGAACTGGCTGCGCCGGTAATAGCGTTCCATCAGCTCGCGGTCGCGCGGCTTGCCGGTGACCGCGAACAACCCCGCCCACACGCCCATCATGTGTCCGCATTCCAGATCGACCAGCGCGGCCATGTCGGCGGCGCTCCGCTGTCCGGTCCAGCGATGCATCCAGTCGGCCATGCGCTCCAGCACGTCGAGCGCCTGCTCGCTGCCGAGCAGCAGGTGGGCGTCGAGCAGGCCGCTGAGCGTCTTCTCGACCACGTACTGGGCGGCCCAGGTGGGCTGCCCGCGGGCGGCGCGCTCGAGGTAGGTGGGAGGGATCGAGGACAGCCATTCGCCGCCGGCCTCCCGCTGGCAGCGGGCCAGCTCGGCGACAGCCCACTCCGCCTTGCCGCGCAGCTCGGCGTCGCCCGTCGCCGCGGCCACCTGGGCGGCGGCGGAGAGCCAGTGGCCGGTGAAGTGGCCGCGCACCAGCGAGGTGGGCAGCTCCCAGCCGCCGTGCAGATCGTCGAGCGCCATGGGCGCCTGCAGGCCCGCTTCGAGGTGGAAGTTCTGCAGCAGGCGCTGGGTGCGCAGCTCGGCGAGGTAGGTCCGGTTGAGGCCGTGCCGCTCGGCGAAGATCGACGGCAGCAGACGCGCGGGCGCCAGGCGGCGCAGCGACGTGACCGAGGCAGTTGTCATCCCGTCTCCCAAAAGGTTAGAGAATCTTACTTATTGCCGCGAAGGCTGGCTAGAATGCCGCCGTGAGCGACGAAGTCGAGGACGGGTACGCGGCGGCCGCCGAGGCGTCGTCGCTGACCGCATCGCCCACCCTGCAGCGGCTCCAGGAGGCGGTGCCGCTGTTCGCCCAGCCCGGGCGCGTCGCCCGCCGGGTCGTCGGCTGCGCCGGCGTGACCCGGACCCCCGGCGGCGCCAGCCTCGACCTGCTCGTCGAGGGCGGCGGGCGCGCTCACCTGCGCGTCGAGGCCACGCGCAGCGGCTCGCTGCACCTGCAGTGGCGCTGTCCCGCCGAGGCTCCGCTGCCGGTGTCGGAGCACGATGGGATGCTCGGCGAGGGCGCCGCGGCAGACGCCGGCGCCGAGGTGGTCGCCGACTCCGCACAGGTGATCGTCACCACCGCGCAGGCTCGCTTCACCCTGGATCCCGCCACGCTGTCGTGGACGCTGTCCCGGCCCGACGGCACGCTGCGCACCAGGCAGCGCAGCGACGAAGCCGACTTCACCACCCGGCTCGCCGAGCCCCTGGGCACGTCGGGCGGTGAGGGCCTGCGCACCTGGTCGCACGAGTCATTCGCCCTGCGTCCCGACGAGCGCTTCTACGGCCTCGGCCAGCAGTTCACCGCGCTGCAGCGTCGCGGCGCGCGCACCGTGCTGTGGAACCAGGACGCGATGGGGTGCAACGCCTCACCGGTGACCTACCACGGCACGCCGTTCCTCTGGTCGAGCGCCGGCTGGGGGGTGGTGGTGCACAGCGGCGGACGAGTGGCGTTCGAGGTCGGCACGCCGATGCACGACACGCTCACCGTCGCGGCGGAGGGAGGTGTCCTCGACATCCACCTGCTGGTCGCCGACTCCCCGCGCGAGATGCTGCGCAGCTTCTACGCGCTGGCGGGCCCGGTCCCGTCCATCCCCGCCTGGGCGCTGGGCATCTGGATGTCGCGCTGCATGTACGACACCGCGGCCCAGGTCGAGGAGGTGGTCGAGCGACTCGACGCGGTGGGCATGCCGTACGACGTCGTCAACCTGGATCCGCGTTGGATGCACGTGCATCGCGACTTCGACGGCCGGCTGGGTAGCGACTTCCGCTGGAACGAGGCGGGCTTCGGCGATCCGCGGGCGTTCATGGCCGCGATGTCGCAGCGCGCGCTGCGCGTCTGCCTCTGGGAGAACCCGCACCCGTTTCCCGGCACGCCGACGTGGTCGCGCCTGGAGGCGGCGCAGGGACTGGCCGGCGACGACGGCGGCGGCGTGGCCTGGTCGCCGGAGGCCGCGGGGTGCGGCGCCATCGTCGACTTCACCAGCCCGGACGCGGTGCGTGAGTGGTCGGCAGCGCATGCGGAGCTGATCGGCCTGGGCGCTGCCGCGTTCAAGACCGACTTCGGCGAGGCCGTTCCCGACGCCGCGCGATTCGCCGACGGTCGCAGCGGGACCGACATCCACAACCTCTACGCGCTGCTCTACAACCGCGCCACCGCCGAGGCGATGCGCGACGCCGGGGTCGAGGAGCCAGTGGTGTTCGCGCGCTCCGGGTGGCTCGGCTCGCACCGCCATCCCGTGCACTGGTCGGGCGACGCGCGCAGCACCTGGGAGGACATGCGCGGCGCGCTGCGCAGCGGGCTGAGCGCGGCGCTCAGCGGGCTGGGCTTCTGGGGCTCGGACATCGGCGGCTTCTACCAGCCCGGCTGGGGCGTTCCCGACGACGAGCTGTACGCGCGGTGGGCCTGGCTGGGCTGCCTGTCCGCGGTGGCGCGCTTCCACGGCACCTCACCGCGCGAGCCGTACGCCTTCGCCGCGGAGGCACGCGACGCCGCCGTCGCTGCTGCGCGCCTGCGCTACGCGCTGCTCCCGTACCTGGTTGCACAGCAGCCGCGCGGGCGCGTCGACGACCTGCCGCTGATGCGTCCCCTCATGCTCGGCTGGCCTGAGCACCCCGAGGTGTACGACGAGGCCACCGAATACCTGCTCGGTGACAACCTCCTCGCCGCGCCGGTGCTCGAACCCGGCGGTCGCCGTCGCGTCTGGCTGCCGCCCGGAGAGTGGGGCGATTGGTGGACGGGCGAGGTGCGCAGCGGTCCGACCCACGTCGAGGTCGCGGTGCCGCTCGACCGGTGTCCCATCTGGCAGCGCGCCGGCACGGCGATTCCCCTCGCGGTTGCGCCGGCGCGCCGTGCCGGCGAGGCGATGCGCGCGCCGCGGCGCCACAAGCGACACGACGAGCCGTACCCGCCGCCGTCCTGAGACGGCGCCCACCCCACGTGGCGGCTGATCAGCCTGGTGTGGCTGCCGAGTGGGCTGCCTCGGACGTGCGACCGTTTGCGCTGCCGCCCGCCGCCTCGCGGTACGGTGTCATGTCCATCGCCGGGTAGCGGGCGGCGACGCCGGCGAGCGTCTGCTCGGTCCAGTAGGCGTGCCCGGGGGGCGGGAAGCCGATCAGGTTGCGCTGCCGAACCGTGGCACGCTGGATGAAGGCGGCCATGTTGGGGTCGAGGCCGCTGTAGGGCAGGGCGCGCCAGCCCATCCACTCGCAGCCCGCCTGGCGGTACACGTTGTGGAAGGTGAGCCGCCAGCCCTGGCTGCCGGTGAAGGCGCTGCCGCGGTGATAGGTGCGCATGTCGTAGAGGAAGATCGAGCCGGCTTTGGCCAGAACTGGGAACTCGTGGGCGTAGATCTCGGGGTGCTGGTCTCGCGGCAGCCGCTCGGGGACCATGGTCCGTCCCCGCGTGTGCTCGCGAGAGACGGCGTAGGTCGGCCCGGTGGACTCGGTGACATCCTCCAGGTAGAGGATGCTGGCCACGTGGCCGAACACCGCGTCGTCGGACGGATAGGCCAGGGTGTTGTTGTAGTAGTCGACGTGCAGCTCCTGCTCGACGTCGCCGCGGCCCGGGTACTTGGCCCAGAGCAGCGACTGGGTGAGCATCAGCTCGCTGGTCGCCAGCGCCCGCTCCACGAAGGAAACCAGGTCGGGGTGGGTGGCGATGTCGTTGAGCGGCGCGTCGACGAAGGGCAGCTCGTGCTGCAGCGACATGTGGGCGTAGCGGCCGCGACCGCGTTGCCACTCGTCGGCGTCGGGGAAGTAGTGCAGTGCGTTGCGCCGCGCCGCGTCGAGCTCCTCGGGGCTGAGCAGCGGGGCGATCACGTAGCCGTGGCGCCGCCAGTGGTCGACGTGCTCGTCGGAGATGTGCATGGTCTGCGGAGTTTGGCAGAAATGTTGCCTAACGGCAAGAGCGTTCAGGGAACGAGCAGGCGGGGCCGCCCGAGGATGCCGCAGACGCGCTGGTCCTCCGGGCCGTACACGGTGGGCACGCCGCGGGCGACGAGCGGCGCCAGCGTCCCGGCGACCTCCAGCTCGATGAGGTTCTCGCCGGCGCGCAGCTGGACCTCGAGCTGCCACGGTGCGCAGAAGAGAACGCCGGCCTCGTCGCCGTTGACGCGGACGCCGACACTGCCGCGCACCTCGCCGAGATCGAGCACGGCGGGGCCCGCAGCGTCGACGTGCACCTGCGCGCGGTGGGCGATGACCCCGGCAAAGCAGTCGAGTCCCTGGCGGTGCCAGGAGATTCCCGTGCGGATGCGCCCCGGCCCGAGGTCGAGGACGGGATGCTCGCGGAAGCACGCCGCTCCGCGGCCGCCCGGCGGGGCCTGGACGCGCAGCGCCACCCGGGCGCCACCGTGCAGCGGCAGCACGCCGTCGACGACGGCGGTCTCCCGGCCGTCGACGAAGGCGCGCACCTCGCCGTCGACGGGGAGAGTCATCGACCGCACCCCGGGCGGCGCCAGGAAGGCGAACCACGAGGGCGGCGGCGGTTGCGGCGAGTCCGACCAGCGCTGCTCGACCTGGCCGCGCATCACCGACTCACCTTCCAGCCAGGCCACGTCGCGGAGAGGATGGCGGCGCTCGACGGTGAGGCCGTCGGCCTCGCTCCAGCCCGAGAGCGGTGCCCCGGCACTGAGCTCGAAGGCTCCCACCCAGTCCTCGCCGGCAGCCGCGGTGTCCCACAGCTCGTCGGACACGATGCTCACCTCGGCGCCGGAGTCGAGGCGCAGGTCGAGCCGGCAGCGGAACGACGGCGAGGTGATCGCCTCGCCGACCAGCGCCTCGACCACGTGCTCGCCCGCGGGCAGCCGCTCGGGCAGGTCGAGCGACACCGGCCCCGACGCGGAGACGTGCGACCGCACCTGCGCCGGCTCCGGCAGCACGACGCGGCGGCGGAAACGGCGCGGTCCCGCGGCGCCGCGGTAGTCGGGGTGGATCATGCGGCCGCCCCAGATGGCGCGGGCGTCGCGCGCGTAGGGCTCGGTGAGCGCCCAGGTGAGGTGCGGCGGTGGGGGAGTGCGGTAGCCGCGAAAGGCGAGCGGCGTCGGGCGGCGCGGCTGCACCTCGACGGCGAGCTCGTGCCAGCCGGCGGTGAGCGAGACGGGCACCGAGAGCACGCCGCCCTCCACCGGCCCGACCAGCCGGCCGCCGTCGAGCCACACGGTGAGGACGCCTCCGCCCTCGATCACCAGGTTCGTGTCGAAGTCGTCCTCAACTCGGGCATGGGAGACGACGCGGCCGCCGGCCTCGGGGAGCAGCACCTTCCACTGCTCCACGGTGCCGCGCACGCCGAACATCGTCTCCAGGCAGACGTCCTCGAGCCCGTAGCGCTCCGAGTACTCGGCCGGCGCGCCGTCCACCAGCGCGCGCGGGCCGTAGGTCGAGACCACCTCGCGCCAGCCGTCTCCCAGGTGGCGCTGGCCCGGCGCGGGCCGCCCGGTGTCACCGGCCATGCGCTCCTCCATGCCGAGCGCGGGCGCCGGATGCTGGCAGTCCTCGGGCACCACCGGAGCGTTGCGCAAGGCGGGGTCGTCGCCCTCGCGCCAGGCGAAGGTGCGGCGCTCCACCGGTGGAGTGCCGGGATTGGCGGGAAGACGGAGGTCGCCCCAGCGGTTCTCGCCCCAGGGCAGGTACTCGCAGTCCCACTCCTCCGGGAGTGCGATCTCGCGGCGCGGCTGAACCGGCACCCGCTCCGGCGCACCCGGCGGCAGGGCCACCACGGTGAAGGGGCCGTCGAGAGTGAGCAGGAGGTCATCGCCGTCCAGCCGCGCATCGAGGAGCGAGAGGCTGCCGTCGCGCACCTCCCAGCGCTCGGCGCGACGGGGACCGACGCCGCGGACGCGCAGCGCGCCCTCGCCGGTGACCAGCAGCACGTCGAGGTCGCCGACGCGGCGCCACTGGGCGCGGGGCGCGCCGTCCAGCCGCGGCGGGGGCAGCGCGGCCACGGCCGCGGCGGCCGAGTCGACCACGGCGGCGACGGACCGCAACCGCTCGACGCGCGCGAGGAAGACGGCGTCGTCCTTCCCGTTCTCGGCGGACCACTCCGGCACCGGCTCGACGATCACCACCGGCACGCCCGCCTCGGCGCGCTGGATCAGCGCATCGACCACGGCGAGCGGCAGGCAGCGGCAGGCGGGGAGGACGACGGGCAGGTCGGGGACACGGTCGAGCCAGTCCTCGTTGACCACCATGCGGTCGTAGCCGGCGTCGTGGAGTGCGCTGGGGATCACCCAGGCGCCGGCGTCGTTCCACACCCTGGAGCCGTGCATGCCCATCAGCTCCGCGTAGCACTGCTGTGCGCGCTCCGCATCGGGTCCCCACTCCAGGTTTCCGACGGTGTCGGCCCAAACTGTGGAGAGCGGGTAGAGCACCGCCACCTCGGGGTGATGGCGTCCCGCCGCGGCCACCGTCATCAGGCGGCCGACCATCTCGGCGAAGGCGGGATAGTGCCGGGCGAACGGCTGCCGCCACGCGGACTCCGGCGAGGCCCACTCCCACCACATGCCGCGGGTCGTGTAGTACGCGCCGTGGGGGAGGAAGAGGCTGGCGCCCTCGCGCGCCCACTCGAAGAGCTGCTCGGCCTGGTGGGCCAGGGTCAGCCCCTGTCCCTGCGAGTGGAAGCCTTCGAGCCACACGCGGGGAGCGCCGGTCAGGGTGGCGACGGAGAGGTGGAAACGGATGTCGCCCATCTGGTCGCTGCCGGGCGCGCCGGCCCAGGCCATGGTGCGGAAGGGATCGACGTAGGCGAGCGAGGCGAGCAGCGGCAGGCCGGCGCGGCTCATCTGGTCGTAGCCGGCGAGCAACCCGCGCTGCCTGCACCAGTCGCCGAGCTGCGCGGTGTAGGCGCTCTCGACGCGCTGCCTGGCCACGTCGCTGACCTGCCAGCGCAGCGCCGGCGCGCGCGGGTCGTCGGACCGCGCGAAGACCGCCGTCTCGGGTGGGTCGACGCCCTTGCTGCTGCGGTAGGTCGTGGCGAAGTCGGGGCTCCAGCGCGCGAAGACCCACAGCTCGTCCTCGAACATGCCCACCACCGGGTCGCCGTAGAGGTCGGCGACCGCCGCGTCGATGCGTCCGGCCACCGTGTCGGGGCCGAGCAGGGCGGCCACCGCCTGCGGGTTGCCGAGGTCGAACCCGTAGGGCTGCGGCGGCGACCCCGCCTCGACCAGCTCGGCGCGGAATTCGGGGTGGCGGCGCAGCAGCGCGTCGAGCTCGCGCACACCGCCCACCTGGGTGGGGCTGTGCAGCACCACACCCAGACCGAGCTCCCGGCAGCGCAGGACGATGCGCCGGAAGAGCGCGTTCCTCTCCGGCGTGCCCATCGCCGGCTGGTCACCCACCGAACCGCCGGTGGCGCCGAAGGGCGCGAAGGAGATCGGCGTCACCCCGCCGCAGCCCATGGCGGCGAGCTGGTCGAGCTGCCAGAGCAGGCGTTCCTCGTCGAGTGGCTCGCCGCTCCACCACCAGGCGGGGATGGGGCGGTAGCGGTTGTCGGGCGCGGCGGCGAAGGCGCGGCGCAGCTCGTCAGCGTCGGTGATCGCCGTGGTCCAGTCCATGCGCTCCCCGTGATTGACGGCGGTCCGCCGCGTTGGTAAGAATACAAAACAAATCGATGCACGTCGCCCGACTGTGAGCACCTCCACCGCGCCGGTGCTGCTCGACGAGACCAGCGCGGTCGCTCACCTGCGCCGCCGCGGCGTGCTCGACGCCGGCGAGGTGGCTGCGGTGCAGAGCCTGGGCGGCGGAGTCTCCAACACCGTGCTGCTGGTGGAGGCGCCGTCCTGCCGCGTGGTGGTCAAGCAGGCGCTGCCCCGGCTGCGGGTGGAGAAGGAGTGGCTCGCCGACCCGTCGCGCACCCTCACCGAGGGTCGCGCGCTGCGCTGGGCCGCCGGCGTCGACGCCTCCGCGGTGCCGCCCGTGGTCGACCTGGACGAGGAGCGGTGCGTGCTGCTCATCGGCGCCGCCCCGGCGGGGACGGTGGACTGGAAGCAGTGTCTCCTGCGCGGCGAGGTCTCCTCCGCGGTGGCCGCGCGCGCCGGGTCGCTGGTGGGGAGGCTCCACGCCGAGAGCGCCGGCCGTCCCTGGCTGCACACCGACTTCGACTGCTGGGAGGCGTTCGAGCAGCTGCGCGTGCGACCGTACTTCGGCGCCATGATCGAGGCCGACCCGTCGCGCCGCGACATGGTCATGTCCCACGTCGCGGCCATGCGCGACCGCCGCGTCTGCCTGGTGCACGGCGACGTCTCGCCGAAGAACCTGCTCACCGGCGGTGGTGCCGGTTCCGCTCCGGGCCTGCTCTGGCTGATCGACTTCGAGGTCGCCTGCGCCGGTGACCCCGCCTTCGACGTCGCCTTCATGCTCACCCACCTCTGCATGAAGGCGCTGCACGGTGCTGCCGACCCGGGCGCGCTGCTCCACGCCGCGCGCGCGTTCCTCACCGCGTATCGCAGCCACGCCGCTGCACTGCTCGACGACGAGCGGCACGTCGCCGGGCTGCTCGGCTGCCTGCTGATGGCCCGTGTCGACGGCCGCTCGCCCGCGGAGTACCTCGACGAGCGCTCACGTGGGGCGGTGCGTGTGCTGGGGATGCAGCTCGCCGCCGATCCGCCGGCGTCACTGGGCACGGCGCTCTGCGAGGCGCTGGCATGACTGCCGCGACGCAGATCCGCGATCTGCTCGCCTGGGAGGCCCTCGACTCCCGCGGGCACCCCACCGTCGCCTGCCGGGTGACGCTGGAGGGCGGCGCGCAGGGCACAGCCCTGGCGCCGAGCGGCGCCTCCACCGGCGCCCACGAAGCTGTCGAACGGCGCGACGGCGGTGCGCGCCACCAGGGTCGCGGAGTTCTCGGCGCCGTCGCCGCCGTGCGTGGCGAGATCGCCGGCGCGCTGCGCGGCATGGACGTCTCCGACCAGCCCGCCGTGGACACCTGCCTGCGCGCCCTGGATGGCACCGCGCAGCTCAGCCGGCTGGGTGGCAACGCGGTGCTCGCGGTGTCGCTGGCCTGCGCTCGCGCCGCGGCCGCGGCCGGTGGCCAGCCGCTGTGGCGCGCCCTGGCCTCGGGGCCGCCGCTCCTCCCCATGCCCATGGTCAACATCCTCTCCGGCGGAGCCCACGCCGGCCGGATGTGCGACGTCCAGGACTTCCTCGCCGTGCCCGTCGGGGCGCACAGCTTCGCCGAGGCGATCGAGTGGGTCGCCCGGGTGCGCGCCGCGGCCGCCGAACTTGTGGCCGAACGTGGCGGAAACCCGCACCTCGTCGCCGACGAGGGCGGCCTGGCCATGCACCTCGACGACAACGCCGCAGGGCTGCGCCTGCTCACCGACGCCATCGAGCGCAGCGGCCTGCGCCCGCTGGACGAGGTGGCCATCGCCGTCGACGTCGCCGCCACCCAGCTCTTCGCCGGCGGCGTGTACACGCTGGCGGCGGAGGGGCGGACCCTGACCGGCGCGGAGATGGTCGACATGGTGGCGGGATGGTGCTCGCAGTGGCCGGTGGTGTCGGTGGAGGACCCCCTTGCCGAGGACGACTGGGAGAGCTGGCAGCCGGCCACCCGGCGCCTGGGCGGCATCCAGCTCATTGGCGACGACCTCTTCGTCACCTCGGCGGCGCGGCTGCAGCGCGGCATCGACAGCGGCGTGGCCAACGCAGTTCTGGTCAAGCTGAACCAGAACGGCACGCTCAGCGGCACCGCCGAGGTGATGCAGCGGGCCCGCCAGGCGGGCTACGCGACGGTGGTCTCCGCCCGCTCCGGCGAGACCGAGGACGACGTCATCGCCGACCTGGCCGTGGCCTGGCGCAGCGGGCAGATCAAGGTCGGCTCGCTGACGCGGTCGGAACGGACCGCGAAGTGGAACCGGCTGCTGGCCATCGAGGCCGAGCTCGGTGACGCCGCCGTCTTCGCCGGTGGCGACGCCCTCAGGGGACGACGATCACCTTGAGGTGAGCCGTGGGCTCGGCGACCAGCCGTTCGAGCCCATCCTCGACGACGCGGGACAGCACCACGCGGTCGGTGATCAGCGGCGCCACCTCGATCTCGCCGGAGCCGACCAGGCGAACCGCCTCGGCGAAGTCGTCGGCCACGGTGTGCGACAGCGAGGCGACCACCTCGCGCTCACCGAGCAGCATGTCGAGCATCGAGATCTTGACGAAGTCGTCGTAAACACCCAGGAGCACGGTGCGCCCGCCGCGGCGGGAGAGCGCGATGGCCGCCGCCGCCGCGCGCACGTTGCCGGCGACCTCCAGGGTGGTGTCGAGACCGATCCCGTCGCTGAGGTCGAGCGCCGCCTGGCCCGCCTCCTCCGGCGCCACCGCCACGGTCGCGCCCAGGCGCTCGGCGAGGCGGCGCCGTTCGGGCACGCGGTCCACCACCAGCACCGTCTCGGCGCCGGCCCGGCGGGCGACCTGCAGGGCCAGCAGTCCCACCGTGCCGCCCCCGACGATGCCCACGCTGCACCCTGGCGCCACCCCGGCGCGGCGGATGGCGCGCACCGCCACCGAGAGCGGCTCGGCGAGCGCGCCGTGGGCCGCCGGCACGCCCTCGCCGAGGGGCACGCACATCGAGGCAGGGGCGAGCATCACCTCGGCGAGCGCCCCGTCACCACGCAGGCCCAGCGGGGCGATGTGGACGCAGAGGTGCGTCTCGCCGCGCCGGCACCACCAGCAGTCGCCGCAGCTGAGGTTGCCCTCCACCGCCACCGGGGTGCCCGGGGCCAGGGCAACGTCCTCGCCGGCCACCTCGACGGTGCCGGCGGGCTCGTGGCCCAGGGTCAGCGGCGCGTTGCGGCCGGTGAGCGGGTGCGGCTGGCGCGGGATGAGGATCGGCCCCTGGCGGTACTCCTCGACGTCGGTGCCGCAGATGCCGCAGGCGTCGATGCGCAGGCGGACCCATCCCCGCGGCGGCGCGCCGGGATCGGCGACCTCCTCGACGCGCACGTCGCCGCGGCCGTGCCATCGCGCCGCCAGCATGGTCGACAAGGCGTGCAACCGGCTAGCGCCGCGGGTCAACGACAACCTTGATCGCGCTGTCGCGCGCCTCGGCCAGCGCCAGGAAGGCGTCCTGCGCCTCCTCCATGCCGACGCTGCGGTCGATGAGGGCGGGAATCGGCGAGCCCTCGGCGGCCACCAGCTCCACGGCCCTGGCGAAGTCGGGCTCGTCGTACCCGAAGCTGCCGAGCAGGCGCTTCTCGGGGACCACCAGCTCGAACAGTCCCAGCTCGACGCGCGGCACGCCGAGTCCGATCACCACGACGTTGCCGCCGCTGCGCACCGCGGAGAGCGCGCCGCGCAGGGTGGCCCCCACGCCGACCGCGTCGACCATCACGTCGAACGGCGCGGCGCCGGCCAGCTCGTCGGGGTGCGTGGGGCGCAGGCCGAGCGCCTCCGCGCTGCGCAGGCGCTCCTCCTGCAGGTCGGACACCCACACCTCGCCCGCCCCGGCCTGGCGGGCCAGGTGGCCACAGAGCAACCCGATCGGGCCGGCGCCCACCACCCCGACCCGCTGGCCGGGCTGGACGTCGGCCAGGCGCATGGCGTGCACCGAGACCGCGCACGGCTCGACCATGACGCCCTGCTCGACGGGCAGCGCCGCGGGCAGGGGAACGATGTTGCGAGCGCGAACGCCGATGCGCTCGGCGAAGGCACCCTGGATGCTGGGGGTGACGCCGATGACGCTGCGGTTCTCGCAGAGGGTGACCCGTCCGGCGAGGCAGGGGCCGCAGGCACCGCAGAAGAGCAGCGGGTTGAAGGTCACCGGGTCTCCGGCATGGAACTCCGTGACCCGCTCTCCGGTGGCGGAGACCACCCCGGCGGCCTCGTGGCCCATCACCATGCCGGGGGTGCGCCGGCCGGATTCGCCGGAGTAGCCGTGCACGTCACTGCCGCAGATGCCGACCGCGTGCATCTCGATGACCACGTCGTCGGGACCGCAGACGGGCTCGGCAACCTCGTCGACGACGAGCTGCCGGGCCTGGCGAAAGACCAATGCGCGCAATGGCTCTCCTTCCTTGACGGTCGATTAGTTAAAAATAATGCCGAATTCGGCGGCAGCCGTCAAGCCACCGGCAGCTCGACCCACGAAGCGCG
The DNA here is from genome assembly GCA_964499205.1 of uncultured Actinomycetes bacterium. Taxonomy (GTDB): domain Bacteria; phylum Chloroflexota; class Dormibacteria; order Aeolococcales; family Aeolococcaceae; genus DASRDZ01. Next base: position 69,648 of record CAZCJX010000001.1, read on the forward strand.
ATCGCCACCGTGGAAGACGCTCTGCCGCGCGCCGCGCAGCACGCTGGCCTCGGCCGGGTCGCCGCCGCTGGACGGGTTGCGGTCGAGCCGGGGAAAGTTGGACGACGACACCTCGACGCGCAGCCGGTGGCCGGGCGCGACGGTGATCGCCGTCGAGCCGAGGTTGACGTCGACGGCGCACGGTTCGCCGGGACGCAGCGCGGTGCGCCGCACCGAGTCGACGACGTTGAAGGCGCGCCCGTCGGGATGCACGTCGCACAGCTTGACGGTGACGTCCGCCGACGGTGCGGACGATGCGAAGCACACCTGCGCGCGCACCGCGCCGATGACGGTGAGTGGGCGCTCCAGCGGCTCCGACGTGTAGACGAGCACGTCGTACCGCTCTTCGACTGGCCGCTGGTCGGACGGTCCGGGTGGCGGCAGGTTGGGAGCGCAGCCGCGTCCGCCGCGTGTCGGCACGGGGTTGCGCGGGTCGTAGCGGAAACGGTCGACGTGTGCCTGCGCGGGATTGCTCCAGCTCAGCACGCCGTCGCCGCGCAGGCTGTTGGCGCCGCCGGCTGAATCGAGGTAGAGGCGCAGCGGCCTGGCGGGCGGCGGCCAGCTGGGCAGCTCGCGCCAGGCGTTGTCGCCCATCACGAAGACACGCGTGCCGCCCTCGACGTCCTCACCCGCGGCGGCGCGGCGCGACCAGTCCAGCATCTCCATGTGCACGTCGAAGCCGAGTGCCCTCGGCCCGAGGTCCAGCTCGGCGTGGCTGCGCATGAAGAGATTGAAGTGGCTCCACGGACCCACGACGAGTCGCTGCGCGCGGCGCGCTTGCTCGGTGGCGGCGCGCTGCCGCAGCCCGACCGCGTTGGCCAGCGTGCCCTCGCAGAAGATGTCGTACCAGCCGCCGACGTGGAAACCGGGCACCGCGATGCGCTGGTGCTGCGACTCGACGTCGACGGGAGCCCAGTGCTCGCCGTCGTCGGGCCGCAGCCACCCGGGGAAGGCGTCGTAGAGGCGGCGCAGCGGGCGCGCCGTCAGCGGCAGCGACCACAGCCGCTCGGGCTCGTCGACCAGCTTCTGCAGGGAGCGCCGCGACGCGGCACTGCGCCGCGGGTCACTGGCGACGAAGCCGCCGGCCCACACGTGCAGGAAGCCCGCCTGCATGGCGCCGCCCTCGTAGCACCAGCCGTCGGTGTAGCGGCTGGCGGTGAGCACCGGGGTGACGGCGCGCAGCGCCGGTGGTGCGGCGATGGCGGCGAGCATCTGGGTGGCGCCGACGTAGGAGCCGCCCCAGGTGACCACGTTGCCGTCGCACCACCGCTGCTCGGCGCACCACTGCACCGAGTCGGCGCCGTCGCTCACCTCCTGGTGGAAGGGTGTGAAGCAACCCTCGCTGTCGAAGCGGCCGCGCACGTCCTGGATCACCACCGCCCACTCGCCGCGCGCCATGGTGACCACGTCGGTGCTCATGCGCGCGTTGGCGCGCGAGTAGGGCGTGCGCAGCAGGAGAGCCGGGCGGCGCCTGGAGTCGTCCGGCCGGATGACGTCGGCAGCGAGTCGCACGCCGTCGCGCATGGTCATGCGCACGTCGTCGACCAGCAGCCGTGCGGTACGGCTCACCTCGGCCGGTCCTGCGCGTGCGTGCTCGTTGTGCTCAGCGCTCGCCGTCCCTGGACCACCCGCGCCTCACCAGTGATGGTGAACTCGCCGCGGAGATGGATGCTCTCCGCCGAGGAGCCCACCATCACCTCGATGAGCCCGGGTTCCACCACCCAGCCGACGCCTGGGTCGAACAGCGCGGTCCGCTCGGCGTGGAGCTGGAAGGTGACCCGGCACGACTCGCCGGCGTCCAGCGCGATGCGCCGGAAGCCCTTCAGCTCGCGACGCGGCCGGACGGTCGTCGCCACCGGGTCGTGGACGTAGAGCTGCACGACGTCCTCACCGTGGCGGTCTCCGGTGTTGGTGATGGTGCAGGATATGGCCACAACCTCGGTGCTGGCGATCTCGGGTTGGTCGAGGGCCAGGTCGCTGTAGGCGAAGGTCGTGTAGCCGAGGCCGTGGCCGAAGGGGAAGTGCGGCCTGACGTCGGCGTCGTAGTAGGTGGGCGCATGCGCCGCCGTGTACGGCATCGGCACCACCCCCGGCGTCGACGGCACGGTGATCGGCAGCCGCCCGCCCGGCTCGCGCGTGCCGAAGAGGATCTCGGCCAGCGCGGGCCCGCCCTCCTCTCCGGGGAACCAGGCGGCCAGCACGGCGGGAACCTCGGCCGCCCAGTCCATCTCCAGCGCCCGTCCCGCCAGCAGGACGACCACCGTCGGCGTCCCGGTGCGCAGCACGGCTTCGACGAGCTCGCGCTGCACGCCCGGCAGGCGGCAGTGGGCGCTGTCGACTCCTTCTCCGACGGTGGCCGCCGTGAACAGGCCCGCCTGGTCCCCGACCACCAGCACGGCGACCGACGACTCGCGAGCCAGCGTCGCCGCCTCGGCGATGCCGCTGCGGTCGAGATCGGCGACCGGGCAGCCGCGCGCGTGGCGGATCTCGACGCCGGCCGGCGCGGCGGCGCGGAGGGCCTCCAGCACCGTAGGGACCTCCACGGTCGCGGAGACGTCGCCGACTGCATCGGGGCTGACCCGGCGCAGGCCGTCGCGGGCCGAGGGATCGAGTGCGTCGACGAAGACGTCGACGGCGCGGGCCATCACGGGGTAGGAGTAGTTGCCCATCAGCGCGGCCTTGCGGTCGGCGTTGGGCCCGATCACGGCGATCGAGCGCAGGCCGCCGGTGGCCAAGGGGAGCAGCGGGCGTTCGCCCACCGGCTGGTTGCGCAGCAGGACGATGGAGCGGGCGGCGGCCTCCCGCGCCAGGGCGCGATCCTCCGGCAGCTCCAGCGGCTCCACGCTGTCGGCAGGCGCGGCCCGATCGAAGAGGCCGAGCCGGAACTTCTCGGCCAGCACCCTGCCGGCGGCTCGATCGATGTCCTCCATGGAGACATGGCCGGCGTCGAGAGCTTTGGTCAACCCTGTCAGAAAGCAGACACCGGCGAGGTCGACGTCGAGGCCGGCGCGCAGCGCCAGCTCGGCGGAGTGCTGCGGTCCCGACGAGACGCCGTGCCGGGAGTGGAGCTGGTCGACGCCACCCAGGTCGGAGACGAGCACGCCGGGCAGCTCGAGCTCGCCGCGCAGCAGGTCGGTGAGCAGCGCGCGCGAAGCCTGCACGGGCACCTGGTCGATGCTGTTGTAGCTGGCCATGGCGCCCCGCGCACCGGCGGCGATGGCCATCTCGAAGGGGACGGTGTGGACCTCGCGCAGCTCGCGCTCGCCGAGGTGGACCTCCTGGCAGTTGCGTCCGCCTTCGCTGAGGGCATAGCCGACGAAGTGCTTCAGGGTGACCGCCACGCCGCCGTCGCCCTGCACCGCCGCTGCGTAGGCGGCGGCCAACTCGCCGGCGAGGTAGGCATCCTCGCCGAAGGTCTCCTCCATGCGACCCCAGCGCGGGTCGCGGGCGAGGTCGCAGAGCGGGCCCCAGGCGTTGTGGATGCCGACGGCGAGCATCTGGCGGTGGACGACCTCGCCGACGCGGCGGAGCAGGTCGGGGTCCCAGGTGGCGCCCATGCCGATGGCATCGGGGAACACGGTGGCGCCGTCGACCTCCAGGCCGCACACCGCCTCTTCGCAGAAGAGGATGGGAATGTCCAGTCGGGCGCGCCGGCGAAAGCGCTCGCGCAACTCGGCGAGCGCAGCGCGCGCCTGCGGGGGAGGAAGCTTCGAGGCGCGCACCCAGTGGGTGATCGCTCCCGGCACCAGGCCCTCCGGCATGCCGTCGATGGCCTGCTGCTCCTGGCCGAAGAGGCAGACCATCTGGGCCACCTTCTCCTCGACGGTCATCCGGCTGAGCAGCTCGGCGGCGCGCTCCTCCGGGGTCGATCGGTGGTTGGCCGATGCGGGCGTGGTCGGACTCGACGCGGAGATTGAGAACCCTCCCAGGGGGCACGGTTGTGGTTAGTTCAACCGGTTGCATAATATACCCCGGTGATCGACGGCACGAGCACCATCGTTCGCTTTCTGTCAGACGACGAGGTCGGCGTCGGCGTGCTCGCCGGCGGTCGCATCCAGCGCCTGGAGATCGCCAGCATCGGAGCGCTGTTGCGTCTCTCCCTGGATGAGGCCCGGCACCTTGTCGCTGCGCCCCCGGGCGACTCGCTGGACGCCGGCCACTGCCGGCTGCTCGCCCCGGTCGACGAGCAGGAAGTGTGGGCGGCCGGGGTGACCTACCTGCGCAGCCGCGATGCCCGGCTCGAGGAGTCGGGTGGTGCCGACGCGTACTCGCGCGTGTACCAGGCCGACCGTCCGGAGCTGTTCTTCAAGAGCCCGGGCTGGCGGGTGGTCGGACCCGACGAGGCGATCGGCATCCGCAGGGACTCCACCTGGAGCCTTCCCGAGCCCGAGCTTGCCGTGGTCGTCAACAGCCGGCAGGAGATCGTCGGCTACACCGTCGGCAATGACGTCAGCTCGCGGTCCATCGAGGGCGAGAACGCCCTCTACCTGCCCCAGGCAAAGGTGTACGAGAGGTCGTGTGCCCTCGGTCCCGGCATCGTGCCGGCCTGGGATATCCCCGATCCCATCGAGGCGGCGATCGAGCTCGAGGTCGTGCGCGGGAGCAGCGTGGTCACCCGCGCGTCGTCGACGCTGGGCAACATGAAGCGCTCGATTCCGGAGCTGCTCGATTGGCTGCACCGTGCCATCGCGTTTCCGCACGGTGTCGTCCTGCTCACCGGCACCGGCGCGGTGCCGCCGTCGGACTTCACGCTCCAGGCCGATGACCGGGTGGTGATCGAGATCACCGGAGTCGGCCGGCTCTGCAACCCGGTGGTGGAGGTGGGACGGTGATCGCATCGCCGCCCCGGGTGGCGTCCTACGTCGCCGGTGAGTGGCTGCGCGACGGCGAGGCGGCGTCTGACATCAACCCCGCGCGGCCCACGGAGACGGTTGCGCAGGTGACCATGGCAGGAGCGGACGCCGCCGGCCAGGCTGTCGCCGCAGCCCGCCATGCCTTCGCCGCATGGCGCGACACGCCCGCCCCGGCGCGCGGCGAGATCCTGCACCGCGCTGCCGAGCTGATCCTGCAGCGGCTGGAGCCCGTGGCCCGGGAGCTGACCAGCGAGGAGGGCAAGACGCTGGCGGAGGCCACCGGCGAGCTGCGCCGGGCGGCGGGCGTCCTCCGCTACTACGCGGCGCAGACCCTGGAACCGGACGGCGAGACGTATCCGTCAGCATCGGCACGAACGTTTCTCTACGCGCGGCGCGAGCCGATCGGCACGGTGCTGGCCATCACCCCGTGGAACTTCCCCGCCGCCATCCCGGCGTGGAAGATCGCGCCCGCCCTGGCCTACGGCAACACGGTGGTCTGGAAGCCCGCTGACCTGGTCCCGCTCACCTCGCTGCGACTCCTGGAGGCGTTCGTCGACGCGGGGCTTCCGCCCGGCGTGCTGAACCTGGTGATCGGCAGGGGTTCGGTGGTCGGCGATGCCCTGGTCGAGCATCCCGATGTGTCGGCGATCAGCTTCACCGGGTCGAACCAGGTGGGGTCGTCGATCCGGCTCAGGGCGGCGGCGCGCGGCACCAAGCTGCAGCTCGAGATGGGCGGCAAGAATCCCGCGGTGGTGCTGGCCGATGCCGACCTCGACCTGGCCGCCGAGCACGTGGCGCGCGGCAGCTTCCTCTCCGCGGGGCAGAAGTGCACGGCGACCAGCCGGGTCATCGTCGATGAACGCGTCGTCGAGTCCTTCACCGAGCGGCTGTGCCGGCTCACCGCGACATGGAAGCTGGGCGACCCGATGGAGCCGGACACGCGCATCGGCCCGGTGGTGTCGCAGCCGGCGCTCGACTCCGTCCTCGGATACATCCGCACCGGGTCGGCCGAGGGCCGGATTGTGCTCGGCGGTGAGCGGGCGGCGTCGCTCGGCGACGGCTACTTCGTCGAGCCGACGGTGATCACCGGCCTGAGCGAGACGTCGCCGGTGGTCAACGAGGAGATCTTCGGTCCGGTCGCCGCGGTGCTGCCCGCCCGCGACGCCGCCGATGCGCTGCGCCTGGCCAACCAGACGACGTACGGCCTGTCGGCCAGCGTCTTCACCCGCGACCTGGGACGCGCGCTGCAGTTCGCCTCCGGTCTCGATGTGGGTGTGGTCAAGATCAACCAGGAGAGCGCCGGACTGGAGCTGCACGTTCCCTTTGGCGGCAACAAGCAATCGTCCTCGGGTTCGCGGGAGCAGGGAAAGGTGGCCCGGGACTTCTTCACGCAGTGGAAGACGGTGTACGTCGACGCGGAGGCAGAGCCCACGACATGATGACCACGCTGAAGCCTGAGCTGGTGATCGACGTCGGTGCCCACGATGGTGAGGGACCGTTCTGGCTCGCGCACGAGCAGCGGCTCGGCTGGGTCGACATCGGCGCGGGTGCGTTGCACATCACCGATGTCGCACGAGGCACCGACGATGTCATCGCGGTCGGCTCGCCACTCGGCGCCGCCGCCCCTCGCCGCGGTGGCGGGTACGTGCTCGCTGTCGAGGACGGGTTTGCCCTCATCGACCCCGGGTCGCGTGAGGCTCGTCTGGTTGCCCCCGTCGACTCCGACGGCGGTCGCGTGCGCATGAATGACGGCAAGTGCGATGCGCAGGGTCGCTTCTGGGCGGGCACCATGGCCTACGACCACCGGCAGCGCCTCGGCGCTTTCTACAGGCTCGACCCCGATCTGACCGTCACCAAGATCTTCGACGGGTTGGGCATCTCCAACGGCCTCGACTGGTCGCCGGACGGACGGACCTTCTACTACATCGACAGCCTCGACCATCGCGTCGACGTCTTCGACGCCGATCCCGCAACCGGCAGCCTGGCCAACCGGCGCACCGCCGTCGAGGTGCCCGACGATCCCTCGACGGAGCCGGGCATGGCGGTGCCCGACGGGATGACCCTGGACGCGGAGGGCCACCTGTGGGTGGCGGTGTGGGGTGGGGGAGAGGTTCGCCGCTACAGTCCCAGCGGCGCGCTCGAGGTCGTGGTGGAGATGCCGGTGGTCTGCCCCAGCGCGTGCACGTTCGGCGGAGCCGATCTCGGCGACCTGTACATCACCACCATGGTCCCCTCCGATGTCGGCCGCGGCCCGCTGCCCGGTGAGGGCGCCGTGTACCGGGTGCGCCCGGGAGTGCGCGGATTGCCGGTGCGCGCCTTTGCCGGCTGAGCCGTCGCTGCTCGACTCGCTGGTGCGGGGATTGCGCACCGCGTTGCTGTCGGACGTTCTCGACCAACTCGGCCATCGCCAGCACAGCCTCCCGCCGTCCATCACCGCGCTCGAGCCCGGCACCGTCCTCGCCGGCTACGCCATGCCGATCCTGGTCGAGGAGGTCGACGACATTCCGGCCGAACCGTACCGTGGCGAGGTCGCCGCAATGGATGATCTCCGCGACGGAGATGTCGCCGTCCTCGCCGCAGCGGCGACGACGCATGCCGCGCTGTGGGGAGAGCTCTTCTCCACAGCGGCGCGCGCGAGAGGCGCGCGCGGCGCGATCGTCGACGGCCTGGTCCGCGACACCCGGCTGATTCGCGGCATGCACTTCCCTGTCTTCGCGCGCGGCGCGCTGCCGCTCGACTGCAACGGCCGCACCGCATACGTGGCGCACCGCCAACCGGTGCAGATCGCCGGGGTGTCCGTCGCCGGCGGCGACCTGGTCTTCGCCGACGAGGACGGCATCGTCGTCGTCCCGCAACCGCTCGTCGACGAGACGGTGCAGCGTGCCTTCGAGAAGGCGACGACGGAGAACACGGTGCGCGAGGCGCTGCTCGGCGGGATGACGCTGCGCGAAGCCTGGGATCGCTACCGCGTGCTGTAACAGAGGGACATCGTGCGCATCACCGGACTCAGCACCTGCGTCATCGAAGCCAACTTCGATTGGACGCTGATCCGCGTCGACACCGACGAGGGAGTCAGTGGCCTGGGCGAGGCCTTCTTCGCGCCCGGTCTCACCGCCATGGTGCGCGAGTTCGGCACCATCCTGTGCGGCGACAACCCGCTCGACATCGATCGCCTCTACCAGCGCATGCGCTGGGCCGCCTCCGCCGGGTCGGTCGGCGGCATCGTCTACAACGCCATCAGCGGCATCGAGGCGGCGCTCTGGGATCTCAAGGGACGTGCCCTCGGCGTGCCCATCTGGCAGCTGCTCGGCGGGCGCTTCCGCGACCGCGTGCGCATCTACGCCGACTGCCACGGCGGCAACGCGCTGGAGAGCCTGGGACCGTTGCTGCAGCGGCGACGTCCGGCGTGGCTGGCCGACGGCGCCGGCGCGGCCGAGGCGGAGGTGACCGGTGGCTACTTCGACGCGCCCGCGGGTGACGCTGTCGACTACATGCCGGCGGCCTACGCCCAGGCGGCGCGCCGCGCGCTCGACATGGGTTTCACCGCGCTCAAGTTCGACCTCGACGTCCCCGTCGCCGGGACGGTGGCGCCCGACGCCTTCGCCCGCAACCTCAGCCCGCGGCAACTGGACCACCTGGTCAGTCTGGTCGAGGCCACCTGCGAGGCGGTCGGCGGCGACGCCGAGGTGGCCTTCGACTGCCACTGGCGCTTCACCGTGCAGGACGCGGTGCGCCTGGCCCGGCGCATCGAGGGCTGCCCGGTGGCCTGGCTGGAGGACCCCACCCCGCCGGAGAACCCGGCCACCCTGGCCCGGGTCACCGCCTCGACCTCGACGCCCATCGGTTGCGGCGAGAACTGGTTCGCACGCGAAGGCTTCCGCGAGGCGCTGGCGCTCGGCGCCATCGACATCGCCCTGCCCGACCTGCAGAAGTGCGGCGGCCTCGGTGAGGGCAAGCGCATCGCCGAGCTGGCCGACATGCACGACATCCCGGTGTCGCCACACAACATCAGCGGCCCCATCGGCACCATGGCGTCGGCGCATCTCTGCGCCGCGATTCCCAACTTCCGCTCACTGGAGTGGCACGCCATGAGCGTGCCGTTCTTCGACGAGCTGCTGGACGGCGCGGGCGCTTCGCTCATCCAGGACGGCTACATCGTGCTGCCGGAGAAACCAGGTCTCGGCGTCGAGCTCGACCTCGACGCGGCGCGGCGCTGGGCCAAGCTCGGTGAGCCGTTCTTCGAGTAACAGGTCAGCGCCGGCGCCGGGTCAGCTGGCCAGGATGCCCCCGTCGATGACCAGCTCGCTGCCGGTGACGAAGGCGGCGTCGTCGGAGGCGAGGTAGCAGATCGCCGCGGCCACCTCGTCCGGGCGTCCCAGCCGGCCCAGCGGCTGGCGCGCCACCAGGTCGCGGCGCGCCTGCTCTGGGTCGGTCGCCGCGGCGAGAAGGCGCCCCACCCACGGCGAGTCCACCGTGCCGGGGCACACGCAGTTGCAGCGGATGCCGCGGGTCGCGTACTGCACGGCCACCTGCCTGGTCAGCGCCACCACGGCGCCCTTCGACGCGCAGTAGGCGGCGCGGTCGCGCAGTCCGATCAGCCCGGCCACCGACGCGGTGTTGACGATGACGCCGCCGGACTCCTGGTCCAGCATCTGCGCCACCGCATGCTTGCAGCCGAGGAAGACGCCACGCGCGTTGACGGCGAAGACGCGGTCCCACTCCTCGACGCTGCAGGAGACGACGTCGGCGGTGGAGCCGATACCGGCGTTGTTGCACATGATGTCGAGCCGGCCGGCCAGGCGGACCGCGGTGGCCACCAGCATGCGGACGTCGTCCTCGCGCGACACGTCGGCCTGCACCGCCTCGCATCCCGCGGGGATGCCGGCCACCTCGCGGTCGGCGGCGACCACCAGCGCGCCCTCGTCGAGCATGGTGCGGGCGACCGCCTGCCCGATGCCCGAGGCGGCGCCGGTGACCACCGCCGTCCTGCCGGCGAAGCGCCCCCGCTCAGCCACCGGCGCTGCTCGACGGCGGCACCATCACCCCGCCCAGGCTGGGGCTCGACGCCGTGGCCGTGTAGAGGGCGAGCAGCCCGCCGCTGTACGCCGAGGGTCGCGGCGACCAGCGCGCCCGGCGCTGGTCGAGCACGCGCTGCACCTCGTCGGGGCTGGCTTCGACGCCGGCGACGCCGACCAGGTCGAGGCTGCGTGCATCGAGGTCGACGGCGACCAGGTCGCCATCCTCGACCAGGGCGATGGGGCCGCCCACCGCCGCCTCCGGTGAGACGTGGCCGACACACGGTCCCTTGGAGGCCCCCGAGAAACGGCCGTCGGTGACCAGAACGCAGTGCTCGTCGAGCTCGGGCATCTCGGCGAGGGTGGAGGTCACGTAGTACTGCTCGGGCATGCCGGAGCCGCGCGGACCCTCGTAGCGGATCACCACCACGTCGCCGGCGCGGATGCGTCCCTCGGTGATCGCCGCCAGCGCCTCCTCCTGGGAGTCGAAGGGTCGCGCCGGGCCGACGCGGCGCCGCGCACCGGTGACCCCGATGCGCTTGCAGACCGCGCCGTCGGGAGCCAGGCTGCCGCGCAGCAGGGCCAGCGACCCGCGCGGCGAGACGGCCCGGGCCGGCGGCCGGATCACCTCGTCGCCGTCGTGCCCCATCCTGGCGAGTTGGGCGCGGCGCTCCTCGGTCCAGCCCGCCTGGCGCAGCGCCGCCAGGTTCTCGCCCAAGGTGCGCCCGGTGACCGTCAGCGCGTCGAGGTGGAGGAGGTCACTGATATGGTCCATGATGGCCGGAACTCCACCGGCGTGCCAGAGCAGGTTGGCGGGGAAGCGCCCGGCGGGACGGGTGTCGAGCAGGAACGGGGTGCGATCGTTGATCTCCTGCACCCGCGCCAGGTCGAAGGGGACACCGGCCGCGGCGGCGATGGCCGGGAAGTGGAGCATGAAGTTGGTCGAGCCGCCGACGGCGGCGTGCAGGGTGTAGGCATTCTCGAACGCCCACGGGGTGAGGATGTCGGCGCTGGTGATGCCCTGGCGCATCAGCGCGATCGCCGCCGCGCCCGCCTCAGCGGCGCGCTCACGGCTGAACGTCCCTCCCGCCGGCGCCGCCGCGCTGCCGGGCAGGGCCAGGCCCAACGCCTCGGACACCACCTGGCCGGTGAGCGCGGTGCCCATGAAGGCACAGGCGCCGCACGAGGTGACCGCGCCGGTTCGCCAACTGCGGTACTCCTCCTCGGAGAGCTCGCCGCGGCGCATTTGCATGGCCAGGCGGCCGATCTGGTCCACGGTGGCGCCGCCGCGGCCGGCCGGCATGGCGCCGCCGGGCACGTGGACCGCCGGCAGGCGCAGCCGGGCCGCTGCGATCAGGTGCGCGGGCACCGCCTTGTCACATGACGACACCAGCACCACCGCGTCGAAATGCCCGGCACGCGCGTGCATCTCGGCCGCGGCGGCGATGATCTCGCGCGATGGCAGCGAGAAGTCCATCGCCGAGGTGCCCTGGGCGATGCCGTCGCACATGTCGGTGCAGGTCTGCCGGGCCACAGCGGCGCCCGCCTGGCGCGCCCCGCGGCGCACCTCCTCGGCGATGCGATCGAGGTGGACCGAGCCGGGATGGGACTCGCCGCCGGTGGTCTCGACCAGCAGGTAGGGACGGTCGAGGTCCTCCTCGCTCCATCCCACGCCGATGCGCAGGGCGTCACCCTCGGGACCGAGGCGGCGCATCTCCTGGCTGTGCAGGCCGGTCACAGGCGAACTCACTCCGAATTTTCCATCCCCGGGATGGTTGGTAAGTATTCCATACTATCTACCCATGCGCCTGGCCACCCTTCGCCATCCCGACGGCGCGCTGCGCCCCGCGCTCGCCTGCGACGGCCTGCACGTCGACCTCGCCGCCGCGGTGGCGGCGAGCGGGCAAGCGCTTGCCCACCTCGCCGCCACGCCGGACGAGGCGGACCCCGCCGGCATGCTTCGCCTGCTGCGCGATTGGGAGGCGGTCGCGCCGGTGCTGGAGCGCTGCGCCGAGGCCGCCCCCGCCCTGCTCACCCGCGGCACGCTGGAGCCGACCGTGGCGCCGCTGGGACCGCCGCTGCCGCGGCCGGGCAAGATCGTCTGCGTCGGGCTCAACTACGCCGACCACGCCCGCGAGACCGGCCAGGCGGTGCCGACCAGCCCGGTGCTCTTCGCCAAGTTCGCCACCTCGGTGGTCGGGCCTGGCGACGACGTGGTCCGGCCGATCGGCGTCACCGACCTCGACTACGAGGCCGAGCTCGCCGTGGTCATCGGCCGCCGCGTCCGCCACGTCGCGGCCGCCGATGCCCTGGCGGCGGTGGCCGGCTACTGCTGCGCCAACGACGTCTCGGCGCGGGGCCCGCAGCTCGGCGACGGCCAGTGGGTGCGCGGCAAGTCCTTCGACACCTTCTGCCCGCTGGGGCCCGCGCTGGTCTCGGCGGCCGAGGTCGGGGATCCCCAGGAGCTGGGCATCCGCTGCCGGGTCGACGGCGAGACCCGGCAGGACTCGACGACAGCGCAGATGGTCTTCGGCGTCGCCGCGCTGGTCGCCTTCTGCGCGCGCGCCTTCACCCTGGAACCCGGCGACGTCATCCTCACCGGGACACCGCCGGGCGTGGCCATGGGCCGCGACCCCTCGCCCTGGCTGCAGCCGGGCCAGACCTGCGAGGTCGAGATCGACGGGCTGGGCGCGCTGCGCAACCGCATCGTCGACGAGGCCAGCTGACCGCTCGGTCGGCAGCGCCGGGGGGATGATGCGTGCAACCCGTTCCACAGGACGGGCGGCTATGATCGCAGTGATCATGCCCGGCGGCGACGAACCTTCCCCGCGTCCGCGGCCCGGGCCGGCCCCTCGCCACCACGGTCCGCGCCTGCGCGACGTCGCCGAGCTGGCCCGGGTGTCGGTGGCCACCGCGTCGCGGGCGCTCAGCGGCGATGCACGGATCAGCACGCAGACGCGGCGGCGCGTCGAGCGCGCGGCGACGCGCCTGGACTACCGCATCAACCCGGTGGCGCGCGCCCTGTCGCTGCGGCGCAGCTTCACCGTCGGCCTCATCGTCGGCGACCTCACCAACCCCTTCTTCGCCCAACTCGCCCGCGGCGTCGACGCCCGGCTGCAGGAGTCGGGATACGCCTACTTCATGGCCGACCTCGGCGGCGACGCCACCCGCCAGCCCGAGCTGGCCCAGCGCATGGTCGACCGCCACGTCGACGGGCTGCTGGTGACCGTTCCCCACGATCCCGCGGTGATGCGCCGCGACGACGTGCCGGTGGTGGCCATCGACCGCTGCGACGGAGTGCCCTCGGTGAGCGGCGACAACCTCGCCGGGGGACGCCTGGCCGCCGAGCACCTGGTCGCCGCGGGCTACCGGCGCATCGGCATCCTCTACGCCGATCCCGAGCTGGCCCCGGTGCGCGACCGGCGGTTGGGATTCATCCAGGCGCTGCAGGACGCCGGCCAGCCGCTCGACCCGTCGCTCGACTCCCGCTGCGCCTCGCTGCGCTACGACGACGCCTTCACCGCCGCCCTCGACATGCTGCGCCGCGGCGCCGACGCCGTCTTCGCCATCGACGACGTGATGGCCGCGGCGGTGATCGCCGCCGCGCTGGAAGCGGGCAGGTCGGTGCCGGAGGACGTCGGCGTGGTCGGCTACGACGACACGCCCATGGCCGGCTGGCGCACCCTGAGCCTCACCTCGGTGGACCAGCGCAGCGTCGAGATGGGCGCTGCCGCTGCCGACATGATCCTGCGCCGCATTGAGCATCCCGAGCAGGACCAGGGCTCGCTGACCCTGGCGCCGCGGCTGGTGGTGCGCGGCAGCTCCGCCGGGCCCAAACCGCGACGGGCATCTCGCCGCGCCCGCTCCGCATGAGCCCCGCCACCGCCGCACTGCTCGACGCCTTCGCGGAGCGCCTGCGCGCGGTGGACGGCGAGGTCTCCATCAGTTCCGGAGTTGCTGCCACCCGTGACCACATCGCGGCGCTCTGCACCGAGGCGGGCGGGGAGGTGGTTGCCAGCGCCGAGGGCCTGGAGTTCGCTCCGACCGGCGCTGTGGCCGGCGCCGATCACGCCCGGATCGCACACGCGGCCTGCGGCATCTCGGTGGCGCGGCTCGGGGTGGCCGAGACCGGCTCGGTGCTGCTGGCACCGGCATCGCGAGGCGACCGCCTGGTCGCCCTGCTGCCGCCGCTGCACGTCGTGGTGCTGCGCGAGTCCGCGCTGTGCCGGTCCCTCGACGACGCCGCGGCGCAGATGGCTCCGCTGCTCGACGCCGGCGCCTACCTCAGCCTGGTCACCGGCCCCAGCCGCACCGCCGACATCGAGCGGGTGATCACCGTCGGCGCCCATGGTCCGCGGCGGGTGCACGTGGCCGTGGTCAGGTGAGCGAACCCTTCGCCGACCGCTACCGCGCCGCCACCGGCGACGCCCAGCTGGCCGCCAACCTGCTCGGCTTTCAGCGCGGCTGGCGCGCCGCCCGCGACGCCCGCTTCGCCCCCGGCGCGGCGCCCGCCGAGTTCGAGGAGCTGCGCGCCCGCCTGGTTGCGGCCAAGGATGACGCCATCGCCCGGCAGCCGGAGTTGCTGGCCCGGTTCACCGAACGGGTGCAGGCGCGGGGTGTGGCGGTGCACACCGCCGCCACCGCCGGCGACGCTGCGCAGATCGTCCTCGACATCTGCCGCGCCCATGGCGCCACCGCGGTGATCAAGACCAAGTCGATGGCCACCGAGGAGATCCATCTCAACCACCACCTCGCCGCCGCCGGGGTCGAGGCCACCGAGACCGACGTCGGCGAGTGGATCGTGCAGCTGCGCGGGGAGACGCCGTCGCACATGGTGATGCCGGCCATCCACCTCGATCGCCGCCAGGTGGCAGCCACCCTGCGCGATGCCACCCACATGACGGTGCCCGACGACGACGTCACCGCGCAGGTGGGCGTGGTGCGCGGCGCGATGCGCCCCCATTTCATGGGCACGCCCGTGGGCATCACCGGCGCCAACGCGCTGGTCGTCGACTCCGGCGCCGTGCTGCTGGTCACCAACGAGGGCAACGAGGGCCTGCTCACCGCCATGGTCGACGTGCTGGTGGTGGTGGCCGGCGTCGAGAAGGTGGTGGCGTCGCTGGCCGACGCGGTCGCCCAGGTGCGCCTGCTGGCGCGCTCGGCGACGGGGCAGGCGATCTCCACCTACACCACGCTGCTCAGCGCGCCCGCCGGCGGGCAGGAGATGCACGTGGTGCTGCTCGACAACGGCCGCAGCGCCATGCGCGACGACCCCGAGTTCCGCGACGCGCTGCGCTGCATCCGCTGCGCCGCCTGCGCCAGCGTCTGCCCGCCGTACCAGGTGGTGGGCGGACAGGTCTTCGGACACGTCTACTCCGGCGCCATCGGGCTGGTCAACACCCCGTTCCACCACGGCATCGAAGCCGCCGCCGGGCCGCAGTCGCTGTGCGTCAGCTGCAACGCGTGCCAGACCGTCTGCCCGGTCGACATTCCTCTGCCGCGGCAGATTCTCGCGGTGCGCCGGCGCGCCGCCGCGACCTGCAGCGCGGGCACCGTGCGCCGCGCCGCCTTCGCGGTGTGGCGCAACCGGCGCCTGTCGGGCGCGCTGATGACCGCCGCCGCGCTGGCCGCGGCGCCGCTGCGCCGGCGCGACAACACGCTGCGGATTCCCCGTCCGCCGCGCCATCGCTGGCGCGCCGTGCCGGCGCCCGCGGCACGTCCGGCACACCAAAGCTTGCCGCTGCTCACTCCCGGCGCGGAGGGCGGTCCACTGTCGCGCAGCGCCGCGCGCGGACTGCGCGCAGCGCTGCTCATCCAGTGCGTCACCGATCGCTTCAGCCCGTCGCTGGCGCACGACACGGTGCGCGTCCTGGCCGCCTGCGGTGTCACCGTGGTGGTCCCGCCGGCACAGCACTGCTGCGGCCTGCCGCTCTTCGACGCCGGCGACTGGGACGGCGCCCGCACACTCGCGCAGCACATGGTGGCGACGCTGGAGGCGGCGGACGCCGATTGGGTGGTCACCGCGGCGAACTCGTGCGTGGCCATGGCGGTGCACGAGTACCCGGCCCTCTTCGACGGCCTGCCGGAGTGGCGGCGTCGCGCCGAACGGTTGGCGCGGCGCACTCTCGACGTGGCCACCTTCCTCGCCCGGGTCGCCCAGCTGCCCGATGGCGCGCTGGCCACGGCCGCCGACCCGGCCACCTACACCTATCACCCGTTCTGCCAGACGCAGAACGTGCTGCACGCCGACGGCGCGTCGCGGCGCCTGCTGCAGGACGTCTGCGGCATCGCCCTGCGCGAGCTGCCTGAAGCGACGGTGTGCTGCGGCTTCGGCGGCTCGACGTCGCTGGTGGCCCCGGAGGTGGGGCGCGGCATCCTGCAGCGCAAGCTGGCCAACGTCGACAGCACCGGTGCGGACGTGCTGGTCAGCGACAACCCCGGCTGCCTCCTGCACCTGCGCATGGCGGCCATCGCCGGCGGACGCCGGTCACTGCGCACCGCGCACGTGGTCGAGGTGCTGGCGCGCCGGCTCGATGCCGTCGACGCCGGCGCCACCGACGGTCAGGGCGCGCCCACCAGAGCGCAGAAGCGCGCGTAGGCCTGCTCCCAGCGCTCGTCGTGGCGCGGCTCGTATGTCGCCAGCGAGGGGTCGGCGGCCAGCAGGGCGCGCGCTTCTGCGACGCAGCCGAGCTCTCCGGCGGCGATCATCTGCACCACCAGGTTGCCCACCACCGCCGCCTCCGTGGGGCCTGCCACCACCGGCAGCGCAGTGGCGTCGGCGGTGAGCTGGCAGAGCAGCGCGTTGCGGCTGCCGCCGCCGACGACGTGGATCACGCCCGGGTCGAGACCCGTGGCCGCGCGCAGGGCCTCGATGGTCCAGCGGTAGCGCAGCGCCAGGCTCTCCAGCAGCACGCGCAGCAGTGTGCCGCGATCGCCGGGCGTGGGCTCGCCGCTCTGCGCACACGCGCGATGCACCGCCCCGGGAAGATCGCCGGGGCGCAGGAAGGTGGCGTCGTCGGGGTCGACGACGGCCGTGAACGCTTCGGCACGCGCCGCCATGCCGGTGAGGGTTGGGTAGTCCAGCGGCGCGCCGTCCTCGGCGGCGAAGGCGGCGCGGCACTGCTGCACCAGCCACAACCCGGCGACGTTGCGCAGCAGGCGCACGGTGCCGCCGTGGCCGTGCTCGTTGCTGAGGTTGCATGCCAGCGCGACGTCGTTGAGCACCGGCCGGTCCAGCTCCATGCCGACCAGCGACCACGTCCCCGAGGAGATGAACACCGCGGGTTGCGACGCCGGCAGCGGCGTGCCCAACACCGCCGAGGCGGTGTCGTGCGACGCCACGGCGACCAGCGCCGCGTCGCAGCCGCCGGTGCGCGCGGCGTGGCGGCCGCTCATGCGCCCGATCACCGTGCCGCTCGGCACCACCGGTGCGCACAGCGATTCGGGGATGTCGCAGGCCTGCAGGACGTCGCTCGCCCAGCTGCCGTCGCTGGCCAGCATCTGCGTGGTGCTGGCGTTGCTGCGCTCGCACACCGCGTCGGCGCCGAGCCAGTGCAGCAGCAGGTCGGGGATGAGCAGCATGCGCGCGGCGGCGTCGATCTCCGGCGAGCCGGCGCGCCGGGCGGCGACCAGCTGGCAAAGCGTGTTCACCTCCATCGCCTGGATGCCGGTGCGGGCGAACAGCTGCTGCCGCGGGACCTTGGTAAAGACGGCGTCGAGGATGCCGGCGGTGATCGGGTCGCGGTAGCAGCGGGGCAGGGCGACCAGCGACGAGTCGGCGCGCAGCAGGGCGACGTCGACGCCCCAGCCGTCGATGCCGACGCTGCGCACTGCGGGTGCGGCGGCGATGCCGTCGAGCACCGCGTCGAGCAGGCCGGTGACGTTCCAGGCAAGGCGATCGGGCAGCGCCAGCGGGCGGTTGGCGAACCGCGTCACCTCGTCGGTGGCGATGCCGCGGGCGGTGAGGCTGCCGCGCACGATGCGGCCGCTCTCGGCGCCGAGGTCCACGGCCAGGAACGCCGGCGGCACGGCGGGCGTCAACTCCAGCCGGCGGGCACGCCCTCGCGGCGGGCGGCAGCGCGGGCCTCGGCTTCGCCGCTGTCGAGGTAGGCGGCCAGGGGGTCGGCGGGGAGGCCGCGCGTGGTGCGCCAGCGGGCGATCAGCGGGCGCACGTCGGTGTCGTGGGCGTCCTTGAGCGCCGAGTTCGCGCCAATGATGTCACCATCCTGCTGCGCCGCGCGCAGGGCGGCGCGGTCGACGAGCTGCGCCCTGGTCCACTGCTCCTGCATGGTCATCACGCTGCGGATCATGGCGGGGATCTTGGGCTCGATGTTGTGCGCCTGGTCGACCATGTACGACACCGCGCGCGCGCAGGCGCCGGTGGCGTCACCGAGGGCGGCCGCGGCGGCCAGCTCGTTGAAGATGAGGAAGAGCTGGTAGGGGTTGACGCTGCCCAGCATGAGGTCGTCGTCGCCGTACTTGCGGTCGTTGAGGTCGAAGGCGCCGAGGCGGCCCTCGTCGAGCAGGATGGCGACGATCTGCTCGATGTTGACGCCGTGGGCGTGATGGCCGAGGTCGACGACGACGCGGGCGTTGTCGCCGGCGTGGCGCGCCAGCAGCAGGGCCATGCCCCAGTCCTGGATGTCGGTGTGGTACAGCGCCGGCTCGTAGAGCTTGTACTCGATGAGCAGGCGCACGCCCGGCGGCAGCATGTCGTGGACCTCGCGCAGCGCCTCCTGGAGGCGGTGCTTGCGGGCGCGGAAGTCGTCCTGCCCGGGGTAGTTGGTGCCGTCGCCGAGCCACACCTTGACGGCGTGCGCACCGATCTCTGCGGCGATGGCGCAGCACTCCTCCAGGTGGCGCATCGCCTTGGTGCGCACCGCGGCGTCGGGATGGGCCAGGCTGCCGAGGCGGTAGTCCTCGTCCTGGAAGGTGTTGCTGTTGACCGCACCCAGGCGCATGCCGCGCGCCTGCGCTGCGGCGCGCAGCGCGCCCCAGTCGTCGACGCGGTCCCAGGGGATGTGCAGCGAGAGCAGCGGGGCGCAGCCGGTGTAGCGGTGCACCGTGGCCGCGTCCTCGAGCTTCTCCATGGTGTCGCGCGGCGTGCCCGGTTGGGGAAAGACGCGAAACCGCGTGCCGGTGTTGCTGAAGCCCCAGGAGGGCAGCTCGGCAACGAGGGCATCGAGGCTGGCGTGGAGCCGGGCCTCGTCGAAGTCGATGCTCATCGCGGCTCCGAGAAGGGTGCAAACGGTTGCAGGGCGGCACTCGATGCTAGCACAATGCCCCTGTGAGCATCGATCCCCTCGCGCTGCCCCGGCGTGCCGTCGCCTGGGACGACGGCAGTGCGCCGCCGGACGAGGTCGGGCAGCTCCTCTACCGCAGCAACCTGCTCGGCGCTGACCTGCGGGTCACCAACTACGCGGGCGGCAACACCAGCTGCAAGGTCGCCGGCGTCGATCCGGTCACCGGCGAGGCCATCACCCAGCTGTGGATCAAGGGCTCCGGCGGCGACCTGGGCACGCTGCGGCGCGAGGGGCTGGCGGTGCTCGACACCGCTCGCGTCCGCGCCCTGGAGCGGGGCTACCGCGGCGTCGAACACGAGGACGAGCAGGCGGGGCTGCTCGCCGCCTGCGCCTGCGCGCCCGGCGCCGCGCCCTCCATCGACACGCCGCTGCACGCGCTGCTGCCGGCTGCCCACGTCGACCACGTCCATCCCGACGCGGTGATCGCCCTGGCCACCGCCGCCGGCGGGCGGCAGCTGGTCGAGGAGGTGTACGGCGGCGAGCTGGGTTGGCTGGACTGGCAGCGCCCCGGGTTCGACCTGGCCCTGCGCCTGCGCGACCTGGTGGGGCAGCGGCCCGGCCCGCGCGGCGTGGTGCTCGGCGGGCACGGGCTGATCTGCTGGGCCGACACCTCGCGCGCCTGCTACGAGAACACCCTCGACATCGTCGAGCGCGCGCAGGCGCACATCGAGCGCGTCCACGCGGCAAGTGGGGCCGCGCCGTTCGGGGCGCGTCGCGTCGCCGATCTCGACGCCGGCGCGCGCACTGCGCAGGCGGCTCGCCTGCTGCCCCTGCTGCGCGGGCTGTGCAGCGGCGCCCGCCCGCCCGTCATGCACTTTCGCGACGACCCGCAGGTCCTCGAGTTCATCGGGTCGGAGCGCGTCGCCGCGCTCGCCGCGGAGGGGACGTCGTGCCCCGACCACTTCCTGCGCACCAAGCGCAATCCGCTGCTGCTCGACCTGCCGCCCGACGCCGACCCGCTGGCGTCCCGGGCGCGCGTGGAGGCGGCGCTCGACGCCTACCGCGAGAGCTACGCGTCGTACTACGCGCGCTTCGCCACCGCCGACTCCCCGCCGATGCGCAGCGCCGATCCCGTGGTGGTGCTCTGGCCCGGCGTCGGCATGGCCACCCTGGCGGCGTCGAAGCGCGAGGCGCGCATCGCCGCGGAGTTCTACGTCAACGCCATCGCGGTGATGCGCGGCGCCAGCATCCTGGGCGGGCCCGCCGGCTACCGCGGGCTCGACGAGGCCGAGGCATTCCGCATCGAGTACTGGGCGCTGGAGGAGGCCAAGCTGCGCCGCATGCCGCCGCCCCGGCCGCTGAGCGGGCGCGTGGCCATGGTCACCGGCGGCAGCGGCGGCATCGGCCGGGCGCTGGCCCGCCGGCTCAGCGCCGACGGCGCCTGCGTGGTGGTCGCCGACCTCGACCTCGGCGAGGCCGAGCGGGTCGCCGCCGAGCTGGGCGAGCAGGGATTGGGTGTCGCCTGCGACGTCGGCGACGAGGCCGCGGTGGAGCGCGCCTTCGCCGCCGCCGCGCTGCGCTTCGGCAGCGTCGACGTTCTGGTCAACAATGCCGGCATCTCGGTGTCGCGCCCGCTGCTCGAGCACAGCGTCGAGGACTACGAGCGCCTGCACCGGGTCATCGACCGCGGCTCCTTCCTGATGAGCCGCGCCTTCGCCCGCCAGGCCATCCTCCACGGCAGCGGCGGCGACATCGTCTACGTCGTCTCCAAGAACGCGGTCTCGGCGCAGCCCGACAACGTCGGCTACGCCAGCGCCAAGGCGGCGCAGCTGCACCAGATGCGCGTGCTCGCCGCCGAGCTGGGCGAGCATCGCATCCGGGTCAACGCGGTCAACCCCGACGCCGTGGTGCAGGGCTCCAAGATCTTCGCCGGCGGCTGGGGCGCCGACCGCGCCGCCAAGTACGGTGTCAGCCCGGAGCGCCTCGGCGAGTTCTACGCGCAGCGCACCGTGCTGCGCCGCGAGGTCCTGCCCGAGGACGTCGCCGCCGCCGTCGCCGTTCTCATCGGGGGCGAGCTGGGCAAGACCACCGGCGCTGTCATCCCCGTCGACGGGGGCGTCGCCGCGGCCTTCCTGCGCTGAGGTTCCGGCGCGGCCTGCACGTGCCCTGCTCACCTCAATACTGGGTGGGTCGACGGTCCCTGGTGGCTGGCGCTGCACCGCCGTAGCATCCGGGCACCATGGCGCAGCTCGATCGCAGCGTGGGACGTGAGGCGACGGGGGCGCAGGACGGGCGGCTGGCGCGCGAGCGGTTGCTCGAAGCCTTCGAGGTGGCGTACCTGGCGGGGGAGATGATCCGCGGCGAGGCGGCTGCCCCGATGCTCACCCTGGCCGAGGCGCTGCTGCGCGACGTCGGCAGGCCGACCCTCGGTGACCTGCTGCTGCACGGGTTCGTCACCCTCCACCGCCACGGCCACGCCGCCGCGGCGCCCTCACTGCGGCAGGCCGCCACGCGCGTCGCCCGCCTCTCCGCCGCCGACGTGCCGGACGCCGAGACGCTGCGCTGGTCCTCGCTGGGCGCGCTGGCGGCGCATGCGCTGTGGGACGTCGAGCTCTCCGCCAGGGTCGCCCGTCGCTGGGTGGCCGCGGCGCGGCAGGCCGGAGCAGTGCGCGCCCTGCCCGCCGCGCTGGCGCACCTCAGCTGGATCGAGATGGAGGAGGGCGACTTCGACGCCGCCGGCCGCGCCCTCGATGCCAGCGCCGAGGCGGCGAAGGCGATCCGCGGGGCGGCGGATCGCACGGCGTGGCCGCGGCTCATGCTCCTGGCCCGGCGCGGCCGGGAGGCCGAGGCGCGTGCAGCGGCCGAGGCGATGCGGCGCGAGGCCACCGCAGAGCTCGCCTGCCGCGCGCGATACCGCATCGCCTACGCGCTCGTGCCCCTGGAGCTCGGGCTGGGCAGATACGAGGCCGCGCGCGCTGGTGCCGCGATCGTCTTCGACAACGACCCCCGCTACGTCGGCAGCTGGGTGCTCGCCGACCACGTCGAGGCCGCGGTGCGGAGCGGCAACCGTGAGGAGGCCGCGCGCGTCCTCGCCCGCCTGGAGGAGCGCGCCGCCGTCGCCGCCACGGACCATGCGCGCGGGCTGCTGCACCGAAGCCGAGCGCTGCTCGCCGCTGAGGGCGACGCGGAGCAGCTCTACCGCGAGGCGATCGACTGCCTGCAGCCCACGGCGGCGACTCCGGAGCTGGCCCGCAGCCATCTCCTCTACGGCGAGTGGCTGCTACGGCGACAGCGCCGGCGTGACGCGCGGGAGCAGCTGTGCCGTGCCCACCGGCTGCTCAGCGACATCGGCGCGGAGGCGTTCGCCGAGCGTGCCCGCGCCGGGCTCAGTACAGCACGACCAGGCGATCGTCGACGTCGGTGACCCCGGGTGCCGACCACGCCGCCGACACCGCCTCGTCGTGCTCCGCCCACGACGGCACGGTGCCCTCGAGGCGCACGGTGCCGCCGGTGGTCTCCACGGTGATCTGGTTGGCATCGAGCCGCGCGCTGCGCTGGAAGGCGTCGCCGATCGCCCGCTTGACGTCGGCGGCGGGAACGGTCCGCTTCAGGTCGATGTTCTCGGTGACCTCGTACACGCCGGCGATGCGCGAGGCGACCGTGTAGGCCTCCTGGCGTTGGTACTGCCAGTCGACGCTGCCGGAGAGAGTGACTCGCCCGTCGCGCACCTTGACCTCGACGGTGTCCGGCACCAGGCTGTCGAGGGCCAGCGCCTGCAGCACCGCATCGCGCAGGTCGGCGTCGTCGCGGCGCTGGTCGCTGAACAGGTGCACCTCCAGCTTGTTCTCCACGCCGGCCACGCCGCGGACCCGCTGCGCCGCATGCCCGGCGTCGTTCTTCTCGCGGAAGCTGCCCACCGTGCCGCGCAGGGTGACCACGCCGTCAGCGGCGGACACCGCGATCTTCTGGTTGTGGATCTTCGGGTCCCAGTACAGCTCAGCGCTGACCGCGCGTTCCAGCTCCTCGTTGGTCATGACATGCCCTCGTGTCGTCCACCCGGTGCCAGGGCGGCGCACCCGAAGGTGCGCCGCCGCTGGCTTGCCTGCGTTCTCGACGTCAGGGCTGGTGCGACAGGACCAGCCGTGCCTCGCGAACCCGCGAACGAGCCTGGAACCCGGCGACGACGAAGATCACGCCGTAGATGATCATCCAGACGCCGAGCACCCAGGTCAGCGCCACGATCGAGATGCCGGGGACGGCGAGCACGATCGACCCGGCGATGATGCCCAGGATCCCGTTGACGATGGTCCAGCCGCGGTGGGGCAGAGCCGTGTAGTCGATGCCGATGAACAGCTCCAGGACGCCGTGGAAGATCCAGAAGATCCCGATGAGGAAGGCCAGCAGCACCAGGCTCAGGACTGGGTGCCCGAGGAGGTACACGCCGACGGCCAGCGAGAAGACGGCGAGGAGCGCGTACAGGGCTCGCAACCAGCCGTTCTCCATGGGGACGGTGAATGCACCGACGAAGCGGAAGATCCCCGAGAAGATGAGCCAGAGGCCGAAGGCCAGGGCGATCACCAGCAGGGTCTCCCTGGTGAAGGCCAGGACGGCGGCACCGGCGAGGATGCCGATGACGCCGAAGGCGACCAGCCACCCCCATGCGCCGCCGACCGCCTTCAGCACGTCGTTGAGGTCTTCGCGTACTTGGAACATGCTCTTGTCCCCTTGATGGTCTGAACGCGTCTGCCGCACCGGCTGCACACGGTTCGTCGGCCGCCCCGTGCCGCGAGGACGACCAGCCGGTCATGGGTCAATCCTCGCCGTCGCTCGCCGTCGCAGACAGGGTCATTTGGCCTGACTTGCGAGGCACAGGCCATTCGACCCTTACGGCCGCTCCCCGTGCCGCGCTAGCCTCGCGGCGCAGGCGCCCGCCTGGGCGCCAGGTCCGGATCGAGGGTGTCACATGGCCAGGCAGTCCGCTCCTCCGCCGAGGCAACCCGCGCCCGCGGCGTGACCATGGCCGTCGCTGTCCCTTCCGGCGCCGGACGCACGCGTGCTGAGGGCCTGACCGCGGCCGAGGTGCGCGCCCGCGTCGAGCGGGGACAGACCAACGCGGTGCCGCAGCGGACCAGCCGGACGGTCGGCGACATCGTCCGCGCCAACCTGCTGACCCGCTTCAACGTCATCCTGGTGATCCTGCTGGCGGCGATCCTCGCCGTCGGCGATTACCGCGACTCGTTGTTTGGCATCGTGCCGACCGTCAACGCGCTGATCGGCATCGTCCAGGAGCTTCGCGCCCGGCGCACCCTGGAACGGCTCGCGCTACTTCACGCGCCGCACGCCACGGTGGTCCGGGACGGGGCGGGCAGCGTCGTCGCCGTCGACGACGTGGTGCTCGACGACATCCTCGAGGTCGCCAGCGGCGACCAGGTGGTTGCCGACGGCGTGGTCACCGACTCGACCGGCCTGCAGGTCGACGAGTCGCTGATCAGCGGCGAGGCCGACCCGGTCGACAAGCAACCCGGCGACCGCGTGCTCTCGGGCAGCTTCGCCGTCGCCGGCCGCGGGCGTTTCCAGGCGACCGCCGTGGGCGCCGGCGCCTACGCGCACGGCCTCGCCGCCGAGGCGCGCACCTACACGGTGGTGCACTCCGATCTCCGTGACGGCATCAACCGAATCCTGCAGTACGCCACCTATGCGCTGGTCCCCACCGGTGCCCTGCTCATCCTCAGCCAGATCGACACCGGCGTGGGCGTGCGCGACACGGTCAGCGGCGTGGTGGCGGCGCTCACCGCCATGGTCCCGCAGGGCCTGGTCCTGCTCACCAGCATCGCCTTCACCGTGGCGGCGCTGAACCTCGCCCGGCGGCAGGCGCTGGTCCAGGAGCTGCCCGCTGTGGAAGGCCTGGCCCGGGTCGACGTGCTCTGTATGGACAAGACGGGGACGTTGACCGACGGCAGCATTCGCTTCGCCGGCGTCGAGCCGCTGGCCGACGACATGCCGGTGGAAACAGCGCTGGCCGCGCTCGCGTCGGCGACCAACCCCAATGCGACGCTGTCCGCCATCGCCAGCGCCTACCCGCAGGACCCGGGATGGCGCCGCACCGGCGAGGTGGCGTTCTCGTCGGCGCGCAAGTGGAGCGCGGCCGCATTCGACGGCCACGGTACGTGGGTCATCGGTGCGCCGGAGATGGTGATGGCGCGCGGCGACGACACCACGGCGCTGGCCCGTGCCGCCGAGCTCGCCGCCGGCGGCAGGCGCGTCCTCCTGCTCGGCTGCACCGACGCGCCCCTCCAGGGCAACGACCTGCCCGACGGCATCCGGGCCGCCGCCCTGGTGCTGCTGGAGGAGCATCTGCGCGACGACGCCGCCGACACGATCGCCTACTTCGCCGCGCAGGGGGTGGCGATCAAGCTGATCTCGGGCGACAGTCCCCGCACTCTCGCGGTCATCGCGGAGCAGGTGCACATCGACGGCGCCGGTGACGCGGTCGACGCGCGGCAGCTCGACGGTGATGCGGCCGCGCTCGGCTCGGCGCTGGAGGCACACACGCTGTTCGGCCGGGTGATGCCGCGGCAGAAGCAGGAGATGGTGCGCGCGCTGCAGGCCGGCGGCCACACTGTGGCGATGACCGGCGACGGCGTCAACGACGTCCTCGCCCTCAAGAGCGCCGACATCGGCATCGCCATGGGATCGGGCGCACCGGCGACGCGCGCGGTGGCCCAGCTGGTGCTCCTCGACGGCCGCTTCGCGTCGCTGCCGGGTGCGGTCGCCGAGGGACGTCGCGTCGCCGCCAACGTCGAGCGCGTCGCCAACCTGTTCGTCACCAAGTCGGTGTGGGCGACGCTGCTGGCGGTCAGCATCGCGCTTGCCCGCTGGCCCTACCCGTTCCTGCCGCGCCACATCTCGATCATCGACACGCTGACCATCGGCGTTCCCGCCTTCTTCCTCGCCGTGGTGCCCAACCCGCGGCGGTACATCCCCGGCTTCGTCGACCGGGTGCTGCACTTCACCATCCCCGTGGGCTTCCTGGTCGCGGCGACGGCGTTCATTGCGTACGCGCTGGCGCGGGGCGCCGACGTCCCGCTGATCCAGCAGCGCACCGCCGCGACCATCGTGACCCTGGCGATGAGCCTGGGCGTCCTGGTGCTGCTCACGCCGCCGTGGACGGTGGTCCGAATACTGCTCGTGGCCGGTGTCTGGGCGGCGTTCGTCACGCTGTTCGTCGTCGAGCCGCTGCGCCACTTCCTCGCCCTCGAAGTTCCCCGCAGCGTGCTCCTCCCCATAGTGGTCGTCGCCGTGGTGGGGCTGGCTTTTCTCACCGGCGGCTGGGCGATCTCTCGGCGGCTCGGTCGCGGGCCGGCCGCGGCGGTGGACCGCGGCCGGTGACACCGCGGCATCCGCGGTGCCACCGGCTTCACGGTGACTTGGGCGTGGCGGTCAGGCGACGCTGGCGTCCGCGACGACTCGCGCGTCGATGGCTTCGAGCACCGCCTCGTCGGCCGCGTCGATCGCATACAGCGCGAAGTCGACCGCGGCCATGGCGTTCTCCTCGGCGCGGTCGGCGCGTCGCTGCGCGGCCTTGGCGTCGTGCTTCTCGCGGCGCTCGTCGAGGTCGCGATGGATCTTGTCGACGTTCTCGCGCACCCCGGCCTGGAGGGCCGTCCAGCGGTTGCTCACCTCCTTGCTCGCCTGGTCCGCCTGGGCCTTGGCGGCGGTGCCGTGCTTCTGCGCGTCGGCCTTCACCTTGGCGATGCGGGCTTCGAGCTGCTCGTGGCTCTCCTTGCGTGCGGCCGCGGCATTGTCCTCCGCGGTCTTGGCACGAACGGACATGTCGGACAGCATGTCGGACAGTGGACGCATGGCGTTCAACTCCTCGTCGTCGCGTGGATACGCCTCTGTTGGGGGGCGGCTCATCGGAGCCGATGACTCATTCTGGAGACGGCCCACATCGCGTACCAGGGACATTGGTCCCGGTTTCCCGCGCTCTCGACGCTCTGAGTACATCGCGTCGATGATGCAGGGATGCGACCCGACGGCGACGGCGACGGCGACGACGACGCCACCACCGAGATGGCGCGCCTGATGTCCGAGGAGGAGGACGCCCGCAAGGGAGGCCTGCCGGTCGATGCCGATCTCCCCCCACCCGACCGCCGCTCGATGCTGTCGCGCTGGCTGGACTGGCTGGGGGGCCGGTCGGCCTACCCGCGCCGCAGGCGGGACGGCCGCCGCCAGCGATGAATCATGTCATTGTCACTATGGGGTAACGTGAGAGCGTCGCTGTCCACCCGCGCCCGCAGCCCGGCACGAGGTGCCGCTTGTTCCCCCTCGACGCTCAGCGCGATCCCTGGGAACCCGACGCGCCAGCCCTCAAGGAGTCCGGCCGCGAGGAGGACCGGGCGGCTGAGGGCGAGCGCTCCGTCGAGGAGCTGCGCCGCGGCAGCCTGCGCGCCTACCTGCGCCTGCTCGGCCCAGGCCTGACCAGCGGCGGCAGCGACGACGACCCCAGCGCCATCGCCACCTTCACCCAGGCGGGCAGCGGCTTCGGCTTCGGCCTGCTCTGGACGGCGCTCTTCACCTTCCCGCTGATGGCCGCGGTGCAGGAGGCGTGCGCGCGCATCGCCCTGCAGACCGGAGTCGGGCTCGGCGCGTCATTGCGGCGGCGCTTTCCGGTGTGGCTGGTGGGGATTCTCGTCGTCGGGCTGGCCGTCTCCAACCTGATCACCCTGAGCGCAGATCTCGGTGCCGTGGCCGCGGGCCTCGCGTTGCTGGCACGCGGCCGCGTCGACCCGCTGTGGCTGGTGATACCGGTTGCCGCAGCGCTGCTCGCCCTGCAGTTCCGCGCCACCTTCGAGGTGATCTTCAACGTCTTCAAATGGCTGACGCTGTCGCTCTTCGCCTACGTCATCGCCGGCGTGCTGGCCCACCCCGACGGTCTCGCCGTGCTGCGCGCCACCGTGGTTCCCCATCTCGACCGCACGCCGCAATTCCTGCTCACCCTCGCCGCGGTGTTCGGCACCGCCTTCTCGCCGTACATCTTCTTCTGGCAGGGCTCGATGGAGATCACCGAGCTGGAGGTGCGCGGCCGTCGCAGCGAGGCGCAGCGCCGGGATGTCGACGATCGATACATCCACGCCGCGCGCGCGGACGTCTTCACCGGCATGTTCTTCGCCCAGCTGGTGATGTACTTCGTCATCCTCACCACGGGCGCGGTCCTGCACACCCACGGCGTCACCGGCGTGA
Organism: uncultured Actinomycetes bacterium; assembly: GCA_964499205.1. Classification (GTDB taxonomy): domain Bacteria; phylum Chloroflexota; class Dormibacteria; order Aeolococcales; family Aeolococcaceae; genus DASRDZ01. Next base: position 98,040 of record CAZCJX010000001.1, read on the forward strand.
GCAGCGCCGAGCAGGCCGCGCGTGCCCTGCAACCGGTCGCCGGGCCCGGCGCGTTCCTCCTCTTCTCCCTGGGATTCGTCGGCGCGGGAATGCTCGCCGTTCCCGTCCTCGCCGCGTCCACCGCGTACGCGGTCAAGGAGTGCATGGGCTTCGGCGGCAGCCTGGAGGTGAAGCCGCGCGCCGCGCCGCGCTTCTACGCCATCATCGTGGTGGCCATGGTCATCGGCGCGGGGCTCAACGCGCTCCACGTCGACCTGATCCAGGCGCTGGTGGTGGCCTCGGCGGTGAGCGGCGCCGTCGCCGCCCCGCTGATCATCGCCATCACGGTTCTCGGCGGCGACCGCCGGATGATGGGTGAACGCACCAGCGGTCGCCTCAGCCGGACCCTCACCTGGACCGCCGGAGTGTTGATGACCGCCATCGCGGCGGCGTGGATCGTCAGCCCGATCCTGCACTAGCGCCGCTGAGCCGCGGCGGCCCTGGCACCCCCAAGGTCCTCGCCACTCCGTGCCCGCCGACCCTGGTGCTCCGCGGCTCGCTGGGGCACACTCGGCGTATTCGCCCGGCGTCCCCATGCAGCGGCGGCACAGGTGCAGCGATGGCGTTTGCGACTCCCGTTCCGACCACGGGCGGACGACCCGCCGAGTACGATCCCGCCCTCCCCGACTGGGACCACATGCTGGCCCACGTCGACGTGCTCATCGACCGCCGGCGCATCGGCCCGATGTGCTTCGAGGACGCCGTCGGCTTCACCCACGCGCTGGTGCGCCTGGGCGTCCCCCCGGCACGGATCCGGCTCGTCCACGCCCGGCATCCCGCGCCAGCGACTCGGCAGGCTCCGCAGGCATAGCAGCGATGAAGCTGCTGCTCGTCGGTGACGTCATGCTGGGCCGGCTGGTCGACGATGCCCTGCGCACCGAGAGCTCGCGGTTCGTCTGGGGTGACACCCGCCCGCTGTTCGACGAGGCGGACTGCCGCATCTGCAACCTCGAATGCTGCATCGCCGTGCATCCCGGCGCGCCGCCCGAGGCCAAGACCTTCCGCTTCGTCTCCGCGCCCGGCAACGTCGCGGTGCTGCGTGCGGCGCACATCGACGCCGTGTCGATCGCCAACAACCACGCCCTCGACGGCGGGCGGCCCGCCGTGGTGGAGATGACCCGGCTGCTCGACGACGCGGGCATCGCCCATGCCGGTGCAGGGCCGGACGCGGCGTCGTCGCGCCGGCCCGCGATCGTCCGCCGGGCCGGGATGCGCGTCGCCCTGCTGGCGTGCACCGACAACGAGCCGGCGTGGGAGGCGCACCACAGGCAGGCGGGCGTGTTCCACGTGCCGACCGACGTGGACGATCCGCGCGCGCGCGTCCTGCTCGACTGCGTCTGGTGCGTCCAGGAGTCGGCCGACCTGGTGGTCGTCTCGCTGCACTGGGGCTCGAATTGGGGACGCTATCCGCCCGCCGAGCATCGCGCCTTCGCGCGTGCGCTGATCGACGCCGGCGCCGACGTCGTCTACGGCCACTCGGCGCACGTGCTGCGCGGCATCGAGGTGTACCGAGGGAGACCGATCCTCTACGGCACCGGCGACTTCGTCGACGACTACGCCGTCCATCCGGTGGAGCGCAACGACGAGTCGGCGGTGTTCGTGGTGGAGACCGACGGCGGCGTCCCGTCGCGCGTGCTCGTCTACCCGACGGTGATCGTGTCGCGGCAGGCGCGCCGCGCCGCGGGGGAGCAGGCGCTGCGCATCGTCACCCGGATGGCGGACCTGTGCGGCCAGCTCGACAGCGAGACGCATCGCAGCACCGGCATGCTCGAGGTTCCCGTCGCCACCGCGCGCCGGCGCGGCGCGCGCGCTCTGCCCTAACGGCCTCAGACGTCACGACCAGATGTACTCCTCGGCGATGGCGCCGTTGCTCCACCGGGCGACGGTCACCATGCGGCCGCCCCCCGCGAACTCGCCCACAACACACGTCCACTCACCCGATCCGAACTTGATCGGGTGCGACGTGATCTGAGGCACCTTTCCTCCAGCGGACTCCACGTAGGCCTTCATGGCGGCGATGTGCTCCTCGATGCCATGGGTCACCGGTTGGCCCTTCCAATCGACGAGCACGTCGTCGGTGTGGTGACGGGCGAACACGCCGTGCCAGTCGGCGTGATTCCAACCGATGAAGTCGAGGTCGTCCATGCCCTGGAGGTTGGCGGAAACCTGGTCGTCGTTCATCTGCATCACCTCCTGGTCGCCGCGTGGGTGGGTCTGCCGACGACCGGGTCTGCCATTCTGCGAACCGTCCACCTGCCTGACCAGGGCCATTCGACCTGCATTGACGAGCCGCGCCGTCACCGAGGACCGATGGCACTCCGGCCACGGGTCCAACGCCACTGGCTGCGCCGTACGCGGTGGCCGAGCATGGACCGGACGGCGGTGATCGGTGGTTCGAGGTACGGGCACATGGCAGTGATGACAGAGTCCACGACGCGTGGCAGGACGGGGACGGGGAGCATGCGCGCCTTCGTCATCGCCGGACCGGGCGAGACGGCGGTGGTGGAGAAGCCGATTCCCGAGCCGGGGCCGGACGAGGCGGTGGTGCGGACCACCGCGGCGCTGGTCTGCACCTCCGACGTGCACACCGTGCGCGGCGCCATCGCCGTGCCGGCGGGCCGCACCCTGGGGCACGAGTCGGTCGGGGTGATCCACAGCGTGGGCGCGGCGGTCCGCGGCTTCTCGCCGGGCGAGCGGGTCGCCGTCGGCGCGATCACGCCCTGCTTCCGCTGCGAGTTCTGCCAGCGCGGCTTCACCTCGCAGTGCCAGGGCATGCTCGGCGGCTACAAGTACACGACGCAGATCGACGGCAACATGGCCGAGTACTTCGTGGTGCCGGCCGCCGAGGCCAACCTCACCCGCATCCCCGACGATCTGCCCGACGAGAAGGCGGTGTACGCCTGCGACATGCTCTCCACCGGCTTCGTCGGCGTGGAGCACGCCGAGCTGCTCTTCGGCGAGACGGTGGCGATCTTCGCCCAGGGTCCGGTCGGGCTCGCCGCCACCATCGGGTGCAAGCTGATGGGAGCGGGCCTGATCATCGCCGTCGAGTCGGTGCCCAACCGCCAGGAGCTGGCGCGCCGCTTCGGCGCCGACGTGGTGGTCGACCACACCAAGGGCGATCCCGTCGAGCAGATCCTTGCCCTCACCGGTGGCAAGGGCGTCGACGCCGCCATCGAGGCGTTCGGCTTCCCGCAGACCTTCGAGGCGGCGATCTGGGCGACCAAGCCGGGCGGCCGCATCTCCAACATCGGCTACCACGGCGAGAATCCCGCGCCGCTGCAGATCCCGCTGGCGCCCTTCGGCATGGGCATGTCCGACAAGAGCATCCGCACCGGGCTGTGCCCCGGCGGCAGCGAGCGGCTCGGCCGTCTCCTGCGCCTGATGGAGACGGGCAAGGTCGATCCCACGCCGATGACCACGCACCGCTTCGGCTTCGATCAGATCGCGACGGCGTTCGCGATGATGACCACCAAGGCGGACGGCATCATCAAGCCGCTGATCACCTTCTGAGTCAGCGAGACTCCGACACCCGGGCGGCCGGCTGCTCCCGGCCGTCCGGCTGTGCACCGGCCATTCCCAGCGCGGCGAGGATCGCCTCGGTGTGCTCGCCGAGCAGCGGCGGGGGCAGGTGGATCGACGCCGGCGTGCGCGAGAAGCGCAGCGGGCTGCGCACCAGCGGCAGCGGCCCCGCGGGGTGATCCACCGTCTGCACCATCTCCACGGCGCGGATGTGCGGGTCGGCGAAGACGTCGCCGATCGAGTTCACCGGCGAGCAGGCCACCCCCGCGGCGCGGAGCAGCGGCATCCATTCGGCGGCGGTGCGCTGCATCAGCAGCGACTCGACCGCGGCGTCGAGCGCCTCGCGGTTGGCGATGCGGTCGCGATTGGTGGTGAAACGCGGGTCGTCGAGCAGCGCCGCACCGCCGATCGCGGTGCACAGCTTGGCGAACTGGCCCTCGGTGGTGGCGCCGGCGACGATGCGCCCGTCGCGGCAGCGGAAGGTGCCGTAGGGCGCGACGTTGGGATGGCGGTTGCCGATGAGTCCGGCTTCGAGCCCGCCGACCAGCAGGTTGCTGGCGTGGTGGGCGAGCGCGGCGACCGAGCTCTCCAGCAGGGGAACCTCGATGCGCTGGCCGCTGCCGCTCGCCGCGCGCTCGTACAGCGCGGCGGCGATCGCAGTCGCGGCGTAGAGCCCGCAGACGATGTCGCAGACGGCCACGCCGATCTTCATCGGCCCGCTGGCGGCGTCGCCGGTGATCGACATCATGCCGCTGCGCGCCTGGGCCATCACGTCGTAGCCGGGCTCGTTGCCGTCCGGGCCGTCCGAGCCGGCGGCGCGGATCGAGCACCACACCGCGTGGGTGCACTCCTCGGCGAGGCGGTCGATTCCCAGAGTTGTGGCCTGCATCGGCAGGAAGTTCTCGACCACCACGTCGGCGCTGCGGGCGAGCCGGCGCACCGCCTCGCGCCCCTGCGCGTCGCGCATGTCGAGGGCGATGGAACGTCGATTGCGGTTGACGGCGAAGAAGTACGCGGCGTCGTCGCCGTGCCAGGGGGGACCCCAGTGTCGCGTGTCGTCACCGCTGCCCGGGCGCTCCACCTTGACGACGTCGGCGCCCAGGTCACCGAGGACGCAGGTGCAGAGCGGGCCGGCGAGGACGCGCGAGAGGTCGAGCACGCGCACACCGGCGAGCGGGCCGGGGCGCGCCTGGTGCGGCCAAGCGTCCGGGTGATCCTCGGGACGGAGGGTGTTCACGCCGCGGTGACGGTGTAGGCGAGGTGGGCGAGGAAGCGTCCGTCCGCGGCGACGGGGGACAGCGACGCCATGCGCAGGGTGGGCCCGGAGCCAGGATGGATGGCATGCTCACTGCACACGAACCACTCGGTGGCGTAGCGGTGCAGGAGCTGCACCTCGCCGCCGCCCACCATGCTGACCGTCGCCGCCACCGCGTCGCGGATGGCATGGTGGCCGACGGCCACCACGTCGCGCGGAGGTTCGCCTGCACCACCCGGTGCACAGCGCGCCGCCCAGCGGCAGTCGTCAGTGAGCTCGGCCAGGACGGCGTCGGAGTCGCCCCGGGCGAGTGCCTCGAACATGCGCTGGTGGCGTCGCACCGCGTCGAGACGGGCGAGCGGCAGGTGCGCATCCTCGCCGCTGGGCGGCTCGGGAAGCCGCGCGCTGCCGCGGAAGATGTCGACGAAGTCGAAGCGCGTCCACTCCAGCTCGCCGACGATGCCGTCGTCGTCCACAGGGAAGAGCACCGCGGAATGCACCCGGTAGGTGCGGCCGTCGCCGGGCACGCCTTGGTAGCTGCCCACGTGGCGCACCGTGGCGATGGACTCGTTCATGCCGTACCAGTCGGTGCGGTGCTCGTAGACGCGCGTGGTGTCGACCACCTCGAAGCCGCCCAGGCGATTCACGTAGTAGTCGTGCACTGCGACGACGTCGGTGAGCACGGTGAAGGGCACGCCGCGCACCAGGATGGGGAAGAAGGGCGCGCGGCTGACCGTGCCCATGATCACCGCGGGATCGGAGGTGAACTCGGCGTCGACGTGGCGGCGGATGCGCGCATCGGTCGTCTCGATCGGGGACGGGTCCCGACCCGTGGTCATGCTCCCGCCTTCAACCCCGGCAGGTTGGCCACGCTGCCCACGTAGGTGCCGTCGAGCGGCGCGCTGGCGGTGATCACCGACCAGAAGGTCGAGTAGTCGGCCTTGGCCGGCGTGTGGTTGCTGGCGTCGTAGGCGGGGTTGCTGTACGCGTAGAGGCCGCTGACGTTCGCGGTGCCGATCGACTCCAGCGCCTGGCGCAGCGAGTCGGCCTGTGCGCCGCCCGCCTTGGCGAGGCCCCAGGCGGCGATGTGGGCGAGGTCGGTGGCGAACACCGAGGCCAGGATGGAGGGCACGTTGGCCTGGTACTTGGTCAGCTGGGTGACATAGGTGTCGAGCGGCGCGTCGAGGCTGTCAGCCTTGCTGCGCATCTGCACCTTGGGGACAAGGGCCTTGAACTGCCCGTTGACCTGCGGCGGCACCAGCTTGGAGAGGTCACCGGTCGCGGTGCCGGGCGTGGCCAGTACCTGGACGTTGTTCCAGCCCAGCTGCTGCACCGCACGCATCGCCGTGCCCAGCGCGCTGGCCGGCGCCTGGAGGATGAGCAGGTCAGCGCCCGACTGCTTGAGCTTGGCGACCACCGGAGTGACGTCCTGCGCCGCCGCGTCGAAGCTCTCCTGGTCGGCGATCGGCACGCCCAACCTCTGCATGTCGGCGACGATGGGATCCATCGCGGCCTTGCCGCCGGCGTCGGCGGTGGTCAGTGTGCCCACCTTCCTGGCGCCCAGCTGCTGCGCCTCGAGCACCATGGCGCGGGCCTGCACCTGGTAGGGGATCGAGTACATGAAGTTGTACGGGTACTTGGCGGTGTCGCCCAGCGTCGGGTTGCCGCTCTGGGTGAAGGTGAGCACCTTGCGCTGCGTGGTGATCGGCAGCGAGGCCAGCGCCTCCGCCGAGATCGGGCTGATCTCGACCAGCTCCGCCTTGTCCTTGTCGAGGAGAAGCGTGGTCGCGGTGGCCGCCTTGGCGGGGTTGCTCTGGTCGTCCTCGACCACCAGCTGCAGCTGATGGCCTCCCGCGCCACCGCGAGCATTGATCTGGTCGATGCCGGTGTGCAGGCCGGCCTCGACGGCCTGGCCGATGACGCCGAAGCTGCCGCTGATGGGGAGCACCGCGCCGACCACGATCGGCTTGGACGCCGCCGGGGTGCCGTTGTTGCCCGGAGAGCTGCTGCTGCTGCCGCATGCCGCGATGCAGCCCACCGATCCTGCGACCACCGCGACAACCAATGAACGGCGTTCGACTCCAAGGCGCACGGCGCCACCTCCAACATCGACGGGTCCAGGCACCCGGCGTCGGGGAGCCCCCGGGCGCAATGGCATTGATTTATATCTTATTAAGGATGCGCTGCGGGGCTCGGCGCGGCGACGGAGCCGGAGTCGATCAGCCGCTCGATCTCGCCGTCGCCGTAGCCGAGCTCGGCGAGCAGGGCGCGGGAGTGCTCGCCGCACGCGCTGGCGGGAGCGAAGCGATGGGGGAGGTCACCCACCTGCACCCTGGCCGGCGGGCACCAGTACCGCCCGAACTCGCGATGCTCGGCGGCGCGCAGCAGGCGGTGGCCCTCCAGCCATTCTTCGAGGGGTTGCTCGCTCACCGCCACCGCGGGCACGTCCGCCGCCTGCAGCGTCGCCGCCAGCGTCGGTGCGTCGGCGCGGCCGGCGACCTCCGCGAGCGCATCCGCGAGAAGTGCATCGTGGCGCAGCCGCGCCGCGGAGTCGGCGAGGCGCGGGTCGGAGAGCCATTCGTGGTGGTGCAGCGCCGCCGCCAGCGCCTCCCACTCACGCTGCTGCACCACGCCGAGGAAGATCCAGCCGCTGCGGCAGGGGTAGAGCCGGTACAGCGCGTGCGGACCGTGCTGCCCCGCATCCGGCAGCTGCCACGCGGGCGCGCCGGCGTAGCGCACGAGATGCGGTGACATGGCGTGCGCGGTGCTGGCCAGCATCGTGGTCTCGAGGTACTGCCCGACTCCGTGCACCTCGCGGGCGTAGAGGCCGAGCATCAGCGCGGTGGCGGCGCCCAGTGCGGAGGCGGGGTCGGGGAAGGAGTCGTCGACGGGCGCGTTGCCGGTGCCCGCCTGCAGGATGCCCGCGCCCGACAGGGCGGTGGGCGTGGAATGGAAGGCGGCGCGGGCACGCCACGGCCCGCGCGTGCCGTAGGACGCCGCGTGGAGATAGACGAGTCGCCGGTTGAGCGCGTGCAGCGTCGCGTAGTCGAGGCGCAGGCGTTCTGGCACGCCTGGGCGGAAACTGTGCACCAACGCGTCGCTGCGCTGCACCAGGCGGTGCAGCACCTCAGTGCCCTCGGGGCGCTTGAGGTCGAGGGCGATGCTCTCCTTGCCGTGCAGGAACTTCGCCGCCTGCAGGCCGGTGCGGCGATAGGGATCACCGTCGAGCGTCTCCACCTTGATCACCCGCGCGCCCAGCTCGGCGAGCAGCGTGGTGGCGAAGGGGCCGGCGATGAAGTACGCGACTTCGAGGATGGTGAGGCCGGCCAGCGGTGGCTGCGGCTGTGGCGGGGCGATGCCGGTGCTGGCGCGCGGTGGCCATGACAGGGCTGCATGCTCGTCGAGCGCGGGCGCCGGGCGGTCGACGCGCGCCGGCGTGTCGGAGAGATGCACCAGCGGGCCGGGCATGCGCACCGTGCCCACCTTCGCATCCTGCACCGTGGCGACGCGGCCGTTCTCCACCATCTCGGGATGGGTGAGGAACTCGTCGGGCGTGAGGAAGGGATCGCCGCCGACGTCGGCCTGCACCAGCAGATCCATCCACTCGGCGCTGCTGCGCTGCCGCATCCGCGCGCGCACCAGCTGCTCCAGCGCGTCGACGTCGGCCACGCTGGGGATGCCCAGCGGTGCGCGCGCGTAGCGCGGGTCGTCGTAGATGTCGGCGAGCCCGAGCAGCGTCATCCAGGCGCGGAAGTGGTGGTCCTGGCGTGCGCACATCTGGATGTGCCGCCCGTCGGCGCACTCGGCGACCAGGAAGCACAGCTCGATGCCGCGATGCATCGCCGCGCTGATCGGCGCCACCCTGCCGGCCGGCTCGCCGCGGGGCATCTCCTGGCGCATCAGGTAGGCCGATGCGCCCTGGAGCAGGCTGGTGCGCACGTGGTGGCCGCGACCGCTGCGGCGCCGTTCCAGCAGCGCGGCCAGCACCCCCTGGGTGGCCAGCTGCGCGGCCGCGAAGCAGGCGGTGGCGGTGGCGCTGTAGCGCGGCCGCGCCGGCTCCGACTCGTACCCGGCGGCGGCGCCGGAGAGGCGGTCGAGGCCGGCGAAGCGGCCGATGGCCGCGGCCACCACGCCCTCGTATCCCTGCAGCCCGGCCAGCTCGCCGACCTCCCCGAAGCCGCTGATCGAGCAGCCGACGACACCGGGATTGGCCGCGGCGAGCTGCGCGTATCCCAGTCCCAGGCGATCGGCGACGCCGGGGCGGAAGCTCTCCACCACCACGTCGGCGGCGGTGGCCAGGCGCACCGCCTCGGCCCGGCCGCCGGGCTGGGTGAGGTCGAGGACGACACTCTGCTTGCCGCGGTTCCACATCAGGAAGCCCGGCGTGCCGCGCGACCAGTCGCCCTGCGGCGGCTCCACCTTGACCACCTCGGCACCGTGGTCGCAGAGCAGCATGCCCACCATCGCGCCGGCCATGCCCTGAGCCAGGTCGACCACCCGCAGGCCGTCGCACACGCCGCTCACCGCTGCTCCATCCACGCGCTCCGCAGCCGCTGTATCACCGTTATGATGCACATCATATAAATGTTAGGGGGCTGGAGATGGAGCAACCGGGTCGCCTGCCCGCCGTGGCCGGCTGGTTCCGCGTCGACGGGGACGGGGTGCGCCTGCTCGGCGGCCGCTGCCCGAAGTGCCGCACCTACTCGTTCCCCGTCGCCCGGCTGGGGTGTCCCAATCCCGCCTGCGGCGAGACCGAGGTGGAGGAGGTGGAGCTGAGCACCCGGGGTCGGGTGTGGTCGTACACCGAGAACCTGTATCCGCCGCCGCCGCCCTACGTCGCCGCCGAGCCGTTCCAGCCCTACGCCATCGCCGCGGTGGAGCTGGAGGAGGAGCGCATGGTGGTGCTCGGCCAGGTGGAGCCCGACGGGCCGCCGCTGCGGGTGGGCATGGAGATGGAGCTGGTGCTGGGCACGCTCTTCGAGGACGAGCGCGGCGAGCACGTGGTCTGGAAGTGGCGGGCCGTCGCGGAGCAGAGCGCATGAGCGGCGTGCAACCGGTCGCGGTGCTCGGCGCCGGCATGCATCCCTGGGGCAAGTGGGGACGCAACTTCGTCGAGTACGGGTTGGTCGCGGCGCGCCAGGCGCTGGCCGAAGCGGGCCTGGAGTGGCGCGACGTGCAGCTGGTGTCCGGCGCGGAGACCATCCGCAACGGCTATCCCGGGTTCGTCGCCGGGGCCACCTTCGCCCAGGCGCTGGGCTGGTCGGGCGCGCGCGTCGCCAGCAGCTACGCCGCCTGCGCCTCCGGCGCGCAGGCGCTCAACGTCGCCCGCGCCCACATCCTCGCCGGCATGTGCGACGTCGCCCTGGTGGTCGGTGCCGACACCACCCCCAAGGGGTTCTTCGCACCCGTCGGCGGCGACCGTCCCGACGACCCCGACTGGCTGCGCTTCCGCCTGCTCGGTGCCACCAACCCGACCTACTTCGCGCTCTACGCGCGGCGCCGCATGGAGATGTACGGCGCCACCGAGCGCGACTTCGCCATGGTGAAGGTCAAGAACGCGCGCCACGGCGCACTCAATCCCAACGCCCGCTACCGCGCCGAGGTCAGCGTCGACGAGGTGCTCGCCTCGCCGGTGGTGGCGTCGCCGCTGCACCTCCTCGACATCTGCGCCACCAGTGACGGCGGCGCTGCGGTGGTGCTGAGCAGCATGGAGTTCGCCAGGCGCCACACCAGCGCGCCGGTGACGCTCCGCGCCGTGGCCACCGCCACGCCGACCTATCCCAACACGGTCATCGAGATGCCCAACTTCGCCACCGACTCGGCGGCGGCGGTGGCGCCGCCGGGACGCGGCTTCCGCAGCGCCATCGCCGCGGCCGCGTACGAGGAGGCGGGCATCGGTCCCGAGGATCTCGACCTCGCCGAGGTCTACGACCTCTCCTCGGCGCTGGAGCTCGACTGGTACGAGAACATCGGGCTCTGCGACGAGGGCGAGGCGGAGCGCCTGGTGCGCGACGGCGACACCGCCGTGGGCGGGCGCATCCCGGTCAACCCCAGCGGCGGCCTGGCCTCGTTCGGGGAGGCGATTCCCGCGCAGGCGATCGCCCAGGTGTGCGAGCTGGCCTGGCAGCTGCGCGGCGCGGCGGGGCGGCGCCAGGTCGCCGGCGCCCGCACCGGGATCACCGCCAACCAGGGACTCTTCGGGCACGCCTCGGCGGTGGTTGCGGCTCGCTGAATCGTCGCCCGGGGTTCGCCGGTTGACCCCTTTCCCTATATATGGTAGAAATCATTTATAGGTTAGGCGGGGCCAGGTTCCGTGCTCGGTTGGAGGATCTGCGGTTCCATGCTCATCTCGGCCGATTCCCATGTCGTCGAACCAGGTGACCTCTGGGCGCGCAACCTGCCCGCCCGGTTCCGCGACCAGGCGCCCCGGGCGGTGCAGGATCCCGACAACCATCACTGGTACCTGCGCGGACCGGGCATGAGCCGCGGCGTCGACCTGACGCTGTCGACGTGTGCCGGGATGAGCGCCGCCGAGGTCAACGAGCTGCTGGCGCGCGATCCCGGCGCCACCGTCGGCGTGCAGGGTGGCAGCGATCCCGTCGCCCGCATCCGCGACCTGTGGCGCGACAACACCGTCGCCGACGTGGTGTACCCCACCTGCGGGCTGAGCATCATGCAGCTCGAGGACGACGAGCTGCAGCAGGCCTGCTGCCGGGTCTACAACGACTGGCTGGCCGAGTTCGTCAGCGCCGATCCCCAGCGCCTCGTCGGCCTGGCCATGCTGCCGTCCTGGGACCTCGGCGTCGCCGTCGAGGAGCTGCGCCGCAGCCACGCCCTCGGCCTGCGCGGCGCCATCATCTGGACCGCCCCGCCCGGCGACACCGGCTTCTTCGACCAGGCCTACGAGCCGCTCTGGAGCGCGGCGGAAGAGCTGGGCATGCCGGTGTCGTTCCACATCCTCGGCGGCGCGCGCTCCAAGAAGGGCCTGGCCGAGTTCAACACCACCGTCAGGGGCACCTTCTATTTCACCTTCATCTCCCGCGACGAGGTGCAGCGCTCGATCTGCGAGATGATCGCCGCCGGCGTCTTCGAACGCCACCCCGACCTGCGGGTGGTCGCCGCCGAGGCCGGCATCGAGTGGGGCGCGACGCTGGAGCGCACCCTGAACAACAGCTACGGCAGCTTCTGGTCGAAGCTCCCCGGCGCGCCGCCGCTGACTCCGGGCGAGTACTTCCGGCGCAACGTCTACCTCACCTTCATCGACGACCCGATCGGGCTCAACAACCTGCGCTTCACCGGCGCCGACCACTTCATGTGGTCGAGCGACTACCCGCACCTGGCGGCGACGTGGCCGCAGTCGCAGTCGGTGATCGACACCGAGTTCGGCAACGCGGGAGTCAGCGCCGAGGACCGGCGCAAGATCACCCTGAGCAACGTCGCCGAGCTCTACGGCATCGACCTCGACACCGTCGCCCAGCCGAGTCGCCACGTCGACGCGGCGGCGGCGGGCGTCTAGCCGGCGCCGGCAGGGAGGCGAGGCGCCGCCGTGAAGATCTTCGTCGTCGACACCGGCGAGGCGGAGGCCAGCGACACCCACCTGGGCGGCTGCAGCGCCACCGGAGTCCGCTGGAGCCGGCTGGGCAGCCCCGATGGCTACCCGCTGCGACTCGCCGTCACCGAGATGGAGGACGGCGGCGAGCTGTCCTGGGACACCGCCCACGGCGACGAGGCGGTCTACGTCGTCGAGGGCGCGCTCGACGTCGCGGGCCACGTCGCGCCCGCCGACGGAGCGGTGATCGTCGAGTCGGGCGTGGCGACCACGGCACGCGCCGTGGGCACGACGCGTATCGCCCACTTCCGGCCGGAACGCATCGACCCGCCGAGCGACGGGCTCTACGGCCCGCCGGCGCCGCAGGGACACACCGTGCACGTGCTCGGTCCCGGTGCCTGGTACGCCTCGGGCGCGCGCGAGAACGTGGTCGCCCGCTGGTTCGCCGACTCCACCTGTCCCACCTGCCGGGTGCAGCTGCTCCACGTCGCCCGCGACGGCGCCAGCGGGCAGGGCCCGCAGCACAGCCACACGCAGGACGAGATCATCCACGTGCTGCACGGCAGCGTGTATCTCGGCAAGCGTGAGCTGACCGCAGGGATGAGCCTGTGCATCCCCGCCGACATCCGCTACCGCATCAGCGGCGGACCCAACGGCTACGCCTTTCTCAACTTCCGCCGCGACGTCTCCGAGCAGGTGTACGGCGGTGATCGCGCCACCGAGCTGGAGGGCGGCCTGGCTCGTGGCGGTGTCCCGGTGAACGACTTCCGATGAGGCAACAAGGAGAGCTGCCCATGCAACGGTTCAGCCGCCTGAGAACCCGTGCGGCGATTTCCCTGGGGATCGGGACCATCTCGCTGGTCACCGCCTGCGGCTCGTCGGGCGGGACGGGAACCTCGGACTCGAGCTCCGCATCGGCCGCGGCCAACACCGTGGTCAAGTCGCACCTGGAAGCGCTGCACATCCTCGACCCGGTGCACAACGTCGACCAGTGCAACCTGAACGGCCTCTCCAACCTCTACGACAACCTGATCCGCACCACCCAGGACAAGAAGCTGGTGCCCGGCCTGGCGGCGAGCTGGAGCAGCCCGGACTCGACGACGTTCAGGATGAACCTGCGCCAGAACGTCAAGTTCCAGGACGGCACGGCATTCAACGCCGCCGCCGTGGCCGCCGCCATCACCCGGGGACAGACCGACCCCACCTCGACGCTCAAGGGCGACCTGGCGCCGATCTCCAGCGTCGACACCCCGGACGACCACACCGTGGTGCTCCACCTCAGCAAGCCGGTCTCGGGCGCCATGGTCGGCGTGTTCAGCGGCATGGCCGGGCTGATCCCCTCGCCCAAGGCTGTTGCTGACATGGGTGACCAATACGGCGTCACCGGCGCGGTCGGCGCCGGTCCGTTCAAGTCGATCGCCTTCAGCGCCAACCAGGCCTGGAGCGTGCGCGCCTGGGACGGCTACTGGGACGCCGCCAACCGCAAGCTGGCCGGCGTCGACTTCATCGACATGGGGCAGACCACGGACACCCTGGTGCCCAGCCAGGTGGCCTCGGGACAGCTCGACATCGGCTCCATCAAGGACTCCGAGATCGACCTGGTCAAGGGCAAGTCGGGCCTCAAGTACATCGCCTCGCCGACCTACCAGTACGCCGAGATCTTCCTCAACTACGGCCAGGCACCGTTCAACAACCCCAAGGTCCGCGAAGCGCTGGAGTACGCGGTTAACCGGCAGCAGCTGGCCGACTCGCTGACCGGCGGCGCTGACAAGGTCGCCTGGCAGCCGCTGCCCGCGTCGATGAACGGGCACGATCCCTCGCTCGACAACAAGTACCCGTACAACCCGCAGAAGGCCAAGCAGCTGCTCGCCGACGCGGGCTATCCCGACGGGCTGAAGATCGACGTCGCCGAGATCGCCTTCGACTACTACCAGCGCCTCGCCCAGGCGGTGCAGGGACAGCTGGCCCAGGCCGGCATCACCATCACCCTGCAGCCGGTGGCCGGCACGGCGATCAACGACGTCCTCTACAACACCAAGAAGTACAACGCGGCGATCACCGCCTACGCCGGCAACGCCGATCCCGGCCGCACCCTGCGCGCCAAGTTCAGCACCGGCGGCCTCAACAACCCGTCGCACACCACCACGCCGGGCATCGACGAGGCGCTGGCCAGCGCCGACGCCACCGCCGACGTGGCCAAGCAGGGCGCCGCCTACCAGCAGATCTCCAAGATCGTCATGGAGAACGCCCTCTCGGTGCCGCTCTACTTCAACAGCGGCGTCACCGTGTACTCGCCCAGCCTGCAGAACGTGGCCTACGGGCAGACCACCTGCTCGCAGGGCAACTTCACCAGCCCGCCGTCCGTGTACACCACGGCCGGCTAGCACCAGGCGCGGGCGATGACGGCAGCAACCCGTGGCGCCACCTCCGCCACCTCCATGCCGGGGACGGCGCAGTGATCCTGCGCCGTCTCCTTGCCGTCATCCCCATCGTGTTCCTCGTCTCCTTCGGCGTCTTCGGCCTGGAGACGCTGCTGCCCGGCGACGCGGCGGTGACCATCGCGGGTGAGAACGCCTCACCCGCGACGGTGGCCCAGATCCGCCACTCGCTGGGCCTCGACCACTCCATCGTGCAGCGCTACGTCGACTGGCTCGGCGGCGTGGTGCACGGTGACTTCGGCCACTCGCTGTTCACCCACGCCTCGGTGAGCAGCATGATCTCCAACGCCTGGGTGATCACCTTCGCGCTGGTGCTCGGCGCGCTGGTCATCGCCCTGCTGGTCAGCCCGGTGCTCGCCCTGGTGGCCGCCCGGCGCAGCGGCGGTGCCGTCGATCGCGTGATCACCGTCCTGGCCAGCATCGGCACCGGCGTACCCGACTTCGTGGTCGGCATGTTCATGCTGCTGCTCTTCGGCGTGGTGCTCGGCTGGCTGCCCCTCACCGGGTACGTGCCGATGTCGAAGGGCTTCGGCACCTGGGTCAGCCACCTGGTGATGCCGGTGCTGGCGCTGTCACTGCCGATGACCTCGTCGCTCACCCGGCAGCTGCGCTTCAGCCTGGCCGACACCCTGGTGCAGCCCTACATCCGCACCGCGTACGCCAAGGGCCTGAGCGACCGGGTGGTGCTGGTCAAGCACGCGCTGCGCGCCGCGGCGCCGGCGGCGGTGTCGGTGTTCGGCGTCTACGTCGCCCGCCTGCTCGGCGGCGCGGTCATCGTGGAGTCGGTGTTCCAGCTTCCCGGCTTGGGCAACACCACGGTCACCGCCATCCTCAACCGCGACTTCCCGGTGATCCAGGGCGTGATCCCGCTGCTGGTGCTGGTCGCCGTTCTCGCCAACGTCGGCGCCGACGCGCTCAACGTGGTGCTGCGGCCGCGCACCGCCACGGCGATGCGCGAGGTGCGCAGGGCGGCGGCGGCATGACCGACACGGCAGTTCCCATGGGCGCGGTCCGGCGCAGCAGCGCGGTCCGCCGCCTGCTGCAGGGCCGGCGGATGCAGGCGTTCCTGCACGACCGCGTCGGCATGGCCGCGGCGATCTTCCTGGTCGTGGTCGGCCTGGCCGCCATCTTCGCCGGCAAGGTGGCGCCCCACGATCCCAACCAGACCGACCTGGGGGCGATCTTCCACGGCGTGTCGCGGCAGCACCTGCTGGGCACCGACGAGCTCGGCCGCGACGTGCTCAGCCGGGTGATCTTCGGGGCGCAGGTCTCGGTGATGGTGGGCCTGCTCTCGGTCACCGCCGCGCTGATCATCGCCCTGCCCTTCGGGCTCCTCGCCGGCTACCACGGCAAGCTCACCGACACGGTGGTTGTGGCCATCGTCGACATCATCCTGAGCGTGCCGCCGCTGGTGCTGGTCTTCGCCATCGCCGGCATCCTCGGCGCCAGCATCACCAACGTGGTGCTCGCCCTGGCGGTTTTCTTCACCCCGGTGCTGGTGCGGGTCACCCGCACCGAGACCATGCACGTGCGCCACTCGCAGCTGGTCGAGGCGGAGATCGCCGTGGGCGTGCGCACCCGCACCATCCTGCTGCGCCACGTGCTGCCCAACATCGCGCCCGCGCTGATCGTGCAGTGCGCGCTCAACATCGGCATCGCCATCATCGCCGAGGCGGGACTCAGCTTCCTCGGCCTCGGCGTGCGCCCGCCCACCGCCAGCTGGGGCGGGATGCTCAGCAGCGCGTACCAGTACATGGTCGCGCACCCATGGCAGATCGTTCCTCCGGGCCTGGCCATCGTGCTCACGGTGGTGGCCTGGAACCTCGTCGCCGACGCGTTGCGGTCGACCCTCGACCAGCGCTAGCCACTAACCCCAGGAGGCCCCAGGCATGCTGACCACGACCAAGGCGGCAGAGGTCCGCCGCAAGGTCGGACATCCCATCGTCGACGCCGACGGGCATTTCGTCGAAGTCGGCCCCATCATCGACGACGAGATCGCGCAGTACGTCGAGGAGATCGGCGGCACCGCGATGCGGGAGCGCTACCTGGCGCAGGGCATCCGTCCCACCGACACCGCAACAAACACCGCCGACCGCGACAACCCCATCGTGCGCCAGCTGTGGGCGGCGATGCCCTCGTGGTGGGGCTGGCCGGTGAGCAACGTGCGCGACCGCGCCACCTGCCACCTGCCCCGGCTGCTCTACGAGCGGCTCGACGAGATGGGCATCGACTTCGCCATCCTCTACCCGTCGATGACCATCTCCTTCCTCGACCTCGCCGACGACGAGCTGGCGGGAGTGGTGGCCAGGGCGGTGAACACAGCCCATGCAAAGCGCTTCGCCGCCTACGCCGACCGCATGACGGTGGCCGCGATGGTGCCGATGCGCACTCCCCAGATCGCCATCGCCGAAGCCACCTACGCCGTGAAGGAGCTGGGCTTCAAGTCGATCCTCATCGCCGGCTACGCGCGCCGCCCGCTGGAGGGCAGCAGCTACCGCCTCGACACCTTCGGCCTCGACAGCGCCTACGACTACGACCCCTTCTGGCAGGCCTGCGTCGACCTCAAGGTGGCGCCGGTGTCGCACAGCTCGCTGCAGTACCACCGGGTCACCCGCTCGGTGTCGAGCTACGTCTACAACCACATCGGCGGCATCGCCCACGCCCAGGAGTCGCTCTGCAAGTCGCTGTTCCTGGGCGGCGTGACCAAGCGCTTCCCGTCGCTGCGGGTCGGCTTCCTCGAGGGCGGGGTGGCCTGGGCCTGCAGCCTCTTCGCCGACACCGTCGGGCACTGGGAGAAGCGCAACGGCCGGGCGATCCACGAGCTCGACCCCAACCGGCTCGACGTCGACGCGCTGATGGGCTACTTCGCCGAGTGGGGCGATCCCGACATGACCTCGCAGCTCGACAGGCTGCGCGCCTACTTCTCGCGCACTCCGGCAACCCCCAAGCAGGTCGACGAGTTCGCCGCGCTGGGCGCGGAGACCAAGGAGCAGATGAAGGAGCTCTTCGAGAGCCGCTTCTACTTCGGCTGCGAGGGCGACGACAAGACCATCGCCTGGGCCTTCGCCCAGAACGTCAACCCGGCGGGGGCGCGGCTGCGCCCGATGATCGGCTCGGACATCTCCCACTGGGACGTGCCCGACATGCTCGAGCCGATCGAGGAGGCCTACGAGCTGGTCGAGGACGGCCTGATCGGCGACGCCGAGTTCCGCGAGCTCACCTACCTCAACGCGGTGCGCCTGCACGCCGGCATGAACCCCGACTACTTCACCGGCACGGTGGTCGAGAACGCGGTCGCCCAGGCGATCCGCGACGGACAGGTCTGAGGAAACACCAAGCAGATGAACAAGACTGACGCCAGGCCGCTGCGCACCGTGCTGTTCTGCGCGGGGCACGACATCGCGGAGATCGAGGCGGCGGTGGCCGCCAATCCCGACTCGGTGGTGATCGACCTCGAGGAGCCGCGCACGCCCTTCCCGGAGAACGAGCGGGTCAAGGCCCGTGAGGTGGTCAACCAGTTCCTGCGCCGGCCCAAGACCAACGACACGCTGTACTTCGTGCGCGTGCAGCCGCCGTCGAGCGGGCAGACGCTCAAGGACCTGCGCGCGGTGATGACCCCCAACCTGGCCGGCATCCTGGTCCCCAAGGTGCAGGGTCCCCAGGACATCCACGCCGCCGACGCGCTGCTCACCTGCATGGAGGTCGAGGCCGGCCTTCCTGCCAACTCTGTCTGCATCTACCCGATCCTGGAGACGGCGCAGGGCCTGCGCCTCGCCTACGAGATCGCCATGGCCTCGCCGCGCGTCGCGGTGATGGGCGGCGCGGTGTCGCGCTTCGGCGACATCCACCAGGCGGTCGGCTTCCGCTGGACCGCCGAGGGCCGCGAGACCCTCTACCTGCGCTCCAAGGCGCTGATCGACGTCAAGGCCGCGGGCATCCGCTATCCCGTGAGCGGCATGTGGGGCGGCCGCCGCGACGACATCGACGGCCTGCGCACCTGGGCCAGGCAGCTGCGCGACCTCGGCTACTACGGCATGATGATCTCCGACCCCGAGCACGTCCCGGTGGTGCACGAGATCTTCTCGCCGACCGACGAGGAGCTGTCCTACTGGCAGGATCTCGACCGCCTGGCCACCGAGGCCGAGCAGAACGGCAACCAGCAGATCACCTACGGCGACCCGCTGGCCGGCGAGGGCTTCGTGGTGCACATCGCCCACGTCGGCTCGGCGCGCAAGAACCTGGCCTGGGCACACGACCTGGGTTTGGTCTGAGCCGAGCGGGTTTGATGCCGTCCATGCCTGCGTCCGCATCCCGCCGCTGGGTGGTGGCGCCACGCCACGTGCGCACCTCGCTCAACGTGCCCGGTGACCGCATCGAGGTGGTGCGCGACGCGCACACCCACGGGTCGGACGCGGTGTGGATCGACCTCGAGGAACCGCGCACGCCGATCAGCGAGGCGCAGCGCGAGGCGATGCGGGCCGAGGTGGGCGCGTTCCTGCGCTCCCTCGACCCCATCCCGGAGCGGCCGCTCTACTGGGTGCGCGTGCAGTCGATCGGCAGCGGTGGGACGCTGCGTGACCTGGAGGCGGTGGCCTGCCCGGCGCTGAGCGCGGTGGTGCTGCCCAAGGTGTACGGGCCGCGGGAGATCCACGCCGCCGATGCGCTGATCACCTGCGTCGAAGCCGAGCGCGGCCTCGCAGCCGGCTCCATCCTCATCTATCCCATCCTGGAGACCGCCGAGGCGCTGCGCAGCGCCTACGCCATCGCCACCGCGTCGCCGCGGGTGGGCTGGATGGGCGGCGCGGTGTCCAAGTTCGGCGACATCGTGCAGGCGCTCGGCTTCCGCTGGACGCGCGAGGGCGAGGCGTCGCTGATGTTCCGCTCGAGCGCGCTGCTCGACGTGCGGGCAGCGGGAATCCCATATCCCATCACGGGAAACTGGGGTGGCCGCCTCGACGACATCAAGGGCGTGCGCGCCTGGGGGGAGCAGGGACGTGACCTCGGCTACCGTGGCAGCATGTGCGCCCACGGCCCGCTGGTGGAGCACTTCAACGCCGCCTACGGCGACGAGGACGAGGCGCCGTGGTGACCGCCGCGCTGGACGGCAGCTCAGCCGTGTCGCTGCACCCGCCGGCGCCGGCGTTGCTCGACGTGCGCTCCCTGTCGGTGAGCTTCCCCAGCCAGCAGGGGCTGGTGCGCGCCGTCGACGACGTGTCCTTCCACGTCAACGAGGGCGAGATCCTCGGCATCGCCGGCGAGAGCGGCTCGGGAAAGACGGTCACCGCGCTCAGCGTGATGCGGCTGCTGCCCAGGCGGGCGAGGTTCAGCGGGCAGATCGACTTCCGCGGTCGCGACCTGCTCGCCATGCCGCTCAACGACCTGCGCGCGGTGCGCGGCAAAGAGATCGCCATGGTGTTCCAGGAGCCGATGAGCAGCTTGCACCCGGCCTGGCGCGCCGGCGAGCAGATCGCCGAGGTGATCCGCGCCCATCTCGACCTGGACCGCGCCGCGGCGTGGTCGCGCGCGGTGGAGATGCTCGACATGGTGGGCATCCCCGATCCCGCGCGGCGGGCGCGGCAGTACCCGCACGAGCTGTCGGGCGGCATGCAGCAGCGGGTGATGATCGCCATGGCGCTGGCCTGCAACCCCGCGCTGCTCATCGCCGACGAGCCCACCACCGCGCTCGACGTCACCATCCAGGCGCAGATCGTCGAGCTGATCCGCTCGCTGCACGACCGCCTGCAGATGGCGGTGATGTTCGTGTCGCACGACCTCTCGCTGCTCAGCAGCCTCTGCGACCGGGTGGTGGTGATGTACGGCGGCCAGGTGGTCGAGGACGCCGCGGTGCGCGAGGTCTTCCGCGCCCCGCGCCATCCCTACACCGAGGCGCTGATGCTGGCCACCGTCGAACCCGAGCAGAAGGGCACCCTGCTGCCCACCATCCCGGGATCGCCGGAGGCCAGCCACACCATCGCCGGCTGCCGCTTCGCGCCGCGCTGCGCCTACGTGCAGGACGCCTGCCGCAGCAACGAGATAACCCTCACCACCGCGGGTGCCACGCGGGTCCGCTGCCGCCGCAGCGCCGAGCTGCACTTGCAGACGCTGCCGCCGCCCGGCGCCGCCTTCGCGGTGGGACGCGCCGCTGACGGAACTGCCCCGGTGCTGGTCGCCGAGAACCTGCGCAAGGAGTTCGAGGTTGTCGAGGGACTGGTGCTGCGCCGCGGCGGCGAGCGCGCCGTGGTGGTCGACGGCGTCGGCTTCGAGATCGGCCAGGGCAAGGCGTTCGGCCTGGTGGGGGAGAGCGGCTCGGGCAAGTCGACCACCGCGCGCATGGTGCTGCGCCTGCTCGACGCCACCGCCGGTCGCATCGTCCTCGACGGCGAGGACATCACCCACCTCCGCGGCGAGAGGCTGCGCAAGGCGCGGCACAAGGTGCAGGCGGTGTTCCAGGACATCGCGGGATCGCTCGACCCGCGCATGACCGTCGCCGAGATCATCGCCGAGCCGCTGCGTCTCTACGACCAGGCGGTGCGCAGCCGGCGCGCCGAGGTCGCCGGCGACCTGATGGAGCTGGTCGGGTTGCGCCGCCAGCACCTCGACCGCTTCCCGCACGAGCTCTCCGGCGGGCAGCGCCAGCGCGTCGCCCTGGCCCGCGCGCTGAGCGTCTATCCCAAGCTGCTGGTTCTCGACGAGCCGGTCAGCGCGCTCGACGTGTCGACGCGCGCGCAGGTGATGAACCTGCTCGAGGACGTGCGCTCCCGGCTCGACGTCGCCTACCTGCTGATCGCTCACGACCTCGCCGTGGTGCACCACCTCTGCGAGTCGATGGCGGTGATGTACCTGGGACGCATCGTCGAGTCGGGGAGCTCGGCGCAGGTCTACACCCAGCCGCGCCATCCCTACACCCAGGCGCTGCTCTCGGCGATTCCCTCGCCGCCGCGCTCGGCGGCGGCGCTGCGCTCGCGCATCGTGCTGCGTGGGGACGTGCCCAAGCTGACCAACCTGCCCACCGGCTGCCGCTTCCACACCCGCTGTCCCTACGCATTCGAACCATGCGCAACCGTGCCGCCGCCGGAGCTGCGCCTGCCCGACGGAGGCACCGTGGCCTGCCACCTGCACAGCGAGGGTCCACGCCTGCAGGGCGCGTCGGTCAACCAGCTCGGCGCCGCCGCGTCGGCCTGAGTCGCACCAGCGTGCCCGATCGGCGCCGATGGCTGGTGCTCGCCGTGCTCGGCTTCGGCAACTTCATGGCGGCGCTCGACCTCTTCGTCGTCAACGTCGCCATCCCCTCGATCCACCGCCAGCTGCACGCCAGTGACGCGCAGACCGAGTTCGTGGTCACCGCCTACTCGCTCACCTACGCGCTGCTGCTGATCAGCGGCGGACGCCTCGGCGACCTGGTCGGCGCCAAGCGGATGTTCATGGCGGGGATGGGCGTCTTCACCCTGTCGTCGCTGCTCTGCGGCCTGGCGCCGTCACCGTCGGTGCTCATCGCCGCGCGGGTGCTGCAGGCCAGCGGCGCGGCGGCGATGCTGCCGCAGGTCTTCGCCACCATGCAGCGCGTCTTCTCGCCGCGCGAGCGGGTCAGGTGCATCGCCCTGCTGACCTCGGCGAGCAGCGTGGCGGTGATCTCCGGCCAGCTGGTCGGCGGCGCGCTGATCCACGCCAACCCGTTGGGCCTCGGCTGGCGCGTGGTGTTCCTCATCAACCTTCCCGTCGGCGCCATCGCGCTCTTGGTGGCGGCGCTGGTGCTCGACGACGTGCGCGGCGAGGGACGCGGCCGTCTCGACCTCGGCGGTGTCGCCCTGGTGATGGTGGCCCTGCTGCTGCTCATCGTCCCGCTGGTGGAGGGACGCGAAGCGGGATGGCCATGGTGGATGTGGGTGCTGCTATTGCTCTCGCCACCGGCCTTCGCCCTCTTCGTGGCGTACGAGAACC
Organism: uncultured Actinomycetes bacterium; assembly: GCA_964499205.1. GTDB lineage: Bacteria > Chloroflexota > Dormibacteria > Aeolococcales > Aeolococcaceae > DASRDZ01. Next base: position 120,781 of record CAZCJX010000001.1, read on the forward strand.
GCGTCGACGCCAGGGGACGGGCTCCGCTGCTCCACCTCGCGCTGTTCCGCGAGCGCTCCTTCGCCGGCGGCATTCCCATCGTGGTGCTCAACCAGTTCGGCAACGCGGGAATGTTCTTCGTGCTGGCGGTGTTCCTCCAGGCGGGACGCGGGTTCGCGCCGGAGACCGCGGGGCTGGTGTTCGCTCCCATCGGCGTCGGCTACGTGCTCGGCGCCACCCTGGCGGGACGGCTGCTGCGCCGCATCGGCCAGTCGACCATCTCGATCGGCTACCTCACCGTGGCCGGCGGCGCGCTGGTCACTTTGCTCCGGGTGCGCAGCGCCGGCCCCTCGCTCACCGTCGTGCAGCTGCTTCCCTGCGTGGCCCTCATCGGCTTCGGGCAGGGACTGGTCAACTCGCCACTCTTCGCCACCCTGCTGTCGCGAGTGCGGCCGGGGCAGGAGGGCTCCGCCTCGGGGTTGATGACCACCGCGCAGCAGGTCGGCTCCGCGCTCGGCGTCGCCGTCGTCGGCCTGGTCTACTTCAGCGCCTTCGACACCGCCAGCGGGCTGACCTGGAGCCGCGCCGACGACGCCATCACCGCCTCGCTGCTGGCCAACGTCGTCATCGGCGTGCTCGCCGCCACCGCGGTGCGCGGCCTGCCTCGCGACGCAACCGCGTTCAGCACGGCGACCGGCCACTACAATCGAGCCCCACATGCCAGCCCCGACCACAGCCCGCCGTAAGCCTGCCGGCAGCGCCGCTCCGCGCCGGGTTCGCCTGGCCCAGCCCACCCTCGCCGAGATGATCGCCGGCACGCTGCGCGATCGCATCCTCTCCGGCGAGATCGAGAGCAGCCTGCCCAAGCAGGAGCAGCTCATCGCCGAGTTCCGGGTCAGCGCGCCCTCGCTGCGCGAGGCGCTGCGCGTGCTCCAGGCGGAGGGGCTGGTCACCGTGCAGCGCGGCAACGTCGGTGGCGCGGCGGTGCACGTGCCGCGCGAGGACAAGGTCGCCTACATGCTGGCGATGATCCTGCAGTCGCAGGGCACCACCCTCGACGACGTCGCCGAGGCGATGCGCCTGCTGGAGCCGCTCTGCGCCGGCGCCTGTGCGGCGCGCAAGGACCGGCGCAGCACCGTGGTGCCGCGGCTCACCAGGCTGCTCGACGAGTCCCGCCAGGTGGCCGGCGACCCCTACGAGTTCATGGTGTCGGCGCGCCGCTTCCACGAGGAGATGGTGCGCAGCTGCGGCAACGCCACCATCACCGTGATGGTGGGCACGCTGGAGACGCTGTGGTCGGCGCACGTCGCCAACCTCGCCCGGCGCGGCGCCTCCACCGGGGTGATGGAGGAGCGCGCCCTGCGCATGCGCAGCATCAAGGAGCACCAGGCGCTGCTGGCCCAGATCGAGAAGGGCGACGTGGCCGGGGCGGAGCGGGCGGCGCGGGCGCACCTGTCCGAGCCGGGACGCACCCACATGGTGGGGCGCAGGCTTCCCGTGCAGGCGGCCGCGCTGCGCCGGGTCTAGAAGCTCAGCCGGCGCGCAGCAGGTCGGCGCGCACGTCGGCGGACTCGCCGAGGGGGTGGCTCTGCGCCTCGTGGAGGTGGCGCGCCGCGATGCGCTGGGCACCGACGGTGTCGCCGGCCACGATCGCCTTGATCAGCCGCTCGTGGGCGCGCAGGCCGCCGGCGCGCACGTCGAGCTGGGGGAAGGCACCCAGCTCGGTGGCGTTGCGTGCCCACACCCGCTCGTGCGCATCCCACATCGACTCCAGGGCGCCGACCAGCAGGTCGAGCGTCTCGCTGCCGCACAGCGACACCATCTCGCGATGGAAGAAGCGTCCCCGCGCGGCGAAGAGGTCCTCGTCGTCGATCGCCTCCGACTGGCTCTGCAGCGCGGCGTGGAGTCGGGGCACGATGCGGGTCAGCCGGTCGGGGGCGGCCGCGCACATGCTGGCGCAGAGCGGTTCCAGCTGGGAGAGGGCGAGGGCGACGTCGGCGAGCGGCACCTGGCGCGACTCCAGCACCAGGGCCAGCATGTAGGCGGCGGTGCGCGCATGCGGCGCGTGCACCACGGCGCCGCCGACGTTGCCGCGGCGCACCGTGATCAGGTTCTCCGTCTCCAGGATGCGCAGCGCCTCGCGCACCGAGGGCA
>CAZCJX010000002.1:0-77323 GCA_964499205.1 uncultured Actinomycetes bacterium
CGACGCTGACCAGCACCGCGGTGGTCGCCGCCTGCTGCTGGGCGACGGCCAGCTGGGCGCGCTGCGTCGTTGCGTCGTCGCGCGCCTTCTGCACCTGGGCACGCGCCGCGCCGATGCGCTGCATCAGCTGCTTGCTCTGGTCGGCGATGTGGCTCAGCTCACCCTGGCGCTGCAGTGCGGAGGTGAGGTCGGAGGCGCTGACGATGTAGAGCAGCGGCGTGTCCATGCCGTGCACGTACGACGCCTTGAGCATGTCGCCGAGCTGCCGCTTGTCGTCGGCGGCCTGGGCGTCCAGTTTGGCCGCCCGCGCGTCGTCGTCGGCGATCTGCCGGTCGATGGCGGCGATCTGCGCCTGCACCGCGGCCAGCCGCGCCTGCGCGGCGGCGAGCTCGTCCTGCGCCGTGGCCAGCGCGGTGTCCTGCTGCTGCGCCTGCTGGCGGGCGGCATTCAACTGCTGCTGGGCCTGGGCCACCTGACCGGAGGGGTCGGTGTCGGCAGCGGCGGGGAGGGAGGAGATCCCTACGAGGACGGTGGTGAAGACGACTGCGGCGACGCGTCCGCGCGCAGCGTGCACGCCGAGGGCCATGGGAGGCGCAGTGTGGCACGCGCGTACCGTTGCTCGCGCCTCATTTCATGCCTTCGTCATCAAACAGTTTCGCCGCGTCGAGCATATGTTCTGGACGTACACGGCCAGAACGCAGCATCTGCCGTCATTGGCAGGAACTGCGCGTCGCGAATGCCGCGACGGCGGTTCAGTCGCCGGGAACGGAGCGGGCGATGACGTCCTCGAGGTCGAGCGGCTCGGGCACCTCGCCGGTGTGCACGTCGACCTCGCCGTTGCCGCTCACCAGCATGTCGAGCACCGCCGACACGTCGGTGGTCTCGGCGTCCTCGCTGGGCTCGTCGCCCCAGCGCCGGGCGTAGGCGGCGACGGGCTGGCCGGCGTCGAGGAGGATCACTCCCGAGCCGGTCGGCGCGGACACCACGCAGGCGGCGTCGGCGCGCTCGCGCTTGAGCAGGTCGAGCAGGCCGGGGAGGTGCAGGAAGGCGGCGTGCAGGCCGGTGAAGCGCGTGGGCGAGCGCAGCGCCAGGGCCAGGGCCACCGAGACGGCGCGCGGGTGCGGGCGCACGGTGATCTCCACCGTCGGGCCGCGGTCGGGGCTGGGCAGCCGCAGCGGCGCGTCGACGCGGCGCTCGCCCTGCTCCACGTAGGTGGCGAGGATGCGGCCGTCGAGGTAGGCGACGGCGTCCTTGCGGCCGTCGCGGCCGACCAGCTCGACGGTGCCGGTGAACCTGTCGCCGGCCAGGATGCGAAGCATGCGCGGCGCGTCGGCGAAGGCGCTGCTCAGCCTTGCGAGCCGCGGCCGGCCGGCGGGGAGCGGGAGCCAGCGGCCAGTGCCCGCGCCCGCTTCGGCACTGGCAGCAGCGCGGGCGGCAGTCTCCTCGCCGCGTGTGGGCGCTGCCGCAGCGGCAACGGGGACGGGTTCCTCCTCGGCGGCGGCTGGCGCCTCCTCGGCCGCGGGCTCCAGCTCCTCGATGACCGTCAGCTCGCCCGCCTCGGCGAGCTCCGGCGCCGACACCACCGCCGCCTCCGCGGCGGCCTGCTCGGCCACCGGCACCGCCGCCATGACGTCCTCGACGTCCTCCTCGCCGGCCCCCGCTTCGAGCAGCCGCCGGCGCAGCTCGGCGGCGCCCCCCGGGGTCACCTGCCCCGAGGCGCTGCCGTCGAACACCAGCGCCATCAGCGCCCCGGCGTCGTCGAGCTCCTTGACCACCGCGGGCACGCGGGCGATGCCGGCGAACCGGGCGGCGGCGACGGTGCGGTGCCCGGTGACCACCTCGTAGCGCCCCGACTCGCGGGGCCGCAGCAGCACCGGCTCGACCACGCCGACGGCCTGGATGGCGGCCAGGGTGGCGTCGAGCGGCGCCTGGCCGACGCGCTCCGGCTCCCACCCGGGATCGATCTGCTCCACCTCGACGTGGTCGATCGCCGAGCTGGTGCTGGGGGCGAGCCACTGCTCCATGGCGGCGGTGTCGCTCTCACCCGCGGCACCCTTGCCGCGCGCCGACCCTCCCCGTGCCCTGGACGCCTGCGCGGGCGCCCCGCCTTCGTTGGCGGTGTTCGACTTGGCGGGACGCTCGGACCTGGGCATCCGGCTAGGCGTTCTCCGCCTTGGCCGTGGTCATCACGGCGCGGAAGCGGCGGATCACCTGGGGCAGGAGGTTGACGGCCATCAGCGGGTAGTCGAGCAGCACCTGGCGGAAGCTGCCATTGGGCAGGCCGAGGCAGCGCAGCCCCTCGGTGGCGCGGACCGACGCGGTGCGCGGGCCGCCGTCGAGGACGGCCACCTCACCGAAGAAGTCGCCGCGGTTGAGGGTGGCGATCACCTGGCCGTCGTGGACGACCTCGGCCTGGCCGTCGAGGATGATGAAGAACTCCATCCCGGTCATCCCCTCGGTGAGGACGCCGTGCTCGGGGAGGAAGGTCTGCTCGTCGAAGCGCTCCGCCAGCGCGGTCAGCTGCTTGCGATCGAACCCGGCGAAGAGCGGCAGGCTCTCCAGCGTGGGGACGACGTCGTCTCGTACGGTGCCCATGATCCGGTGGGACCCTCCCTGGTGGATGCGACGGCGCCTGAGGGTACCGTCTTTGACGGTACGACGCCACCGGCCGCGATTTCTGGCACCCGGGTGATCCCGGCAGCCTCGGCCACTGGTGGTGACCCGCGGCGCGCCATGGCCGCGCTCTACGCCCGGCGGCGCGGCCGGCCTGACGAGCGGCTCAGGACGCCTTGCGGGAGAGCAGCTGCTTGCGAACCTCGGTCGAGCGCGGCACCAGCTTGACGGCGTGCCGCGGCCCGCACTCGGTGCACTGGCTGTGCCCGCCGAGCGGCTGGCCGTTGGCGTCGTAGTAGACGACCGCTAGTCGCGTCGAGCGGCAGCGAGGGCACTGGTCGGGCGAGGTCATGCTGCTTCCTCTCCTGGGGAACCGGGACCGGGGACTGCGGCCATCCGAATCATGGCACGGCGGCGCGCTCCGCGGGCCTGGGGGAGGGGCATCGTCGTGGAATCGTAGGCTCACTCCCCATGGACGAGCCGACCCGCGCCCGGCTGCGCGCGTACCTCGACGAGCTGGCGCGCTGGAACCAGCGGGTCAACCTCACCGCGATCCCGCCCGAGCAGGCGTGGGACAAGCACGTGGTCGAGTCCGCCGAGCTGCTGCGGCTCTGCGACCCGCCGCGCGATGGGCGCGTGGTCGACGTCGGCGCCGGCGGCGGCGTGCCGGGGATCCCCATGGCGGTGCTGCGCGGCGACCTGCGGGTGACCCTGGTCGAGTCCGACCAGCGCAAGGCGGGCTTCCTCACCCACGTCGCCGGGGCGCTGGGACTCGACAACGTCAGTGTGCTGGCGCGCCGCGCCGAGGAGATGGCCCGCGACGCGGCGCTGCGCGAGTCATTCGACCTCGCCGTGTCGCGCGCCCTGGCGCCGCCGCCGGTGATGTGCGAGTTGACGCTGCCGCTGGTGCGCGTCGGGGGCGCGGCCGCCGCGCTGGTGGGCGACGCGGTGGCGGCGGCGGCCGAGTCCGCCCAGGCGGCGGCGCTGTGCGGCGGCGGCGAGCCGCGGGCGGTCGCCCCCGGCGTGCTGCTGGTCGCCAAGGTTGCCGCCACACCTGGCCAATACCCGCGGCGCGCAGGGGTGCCGCTGCGGCGGCCCCTCGGGTAGCGGCCGGCGGCTCGCGGCTAGCGGCCGGCGCTCGCGGCCTAGCGGCTGGCGCTCGCGGTTGCGCCTCTCAGCGGTGGGCGCTCTCGGGCAGCCGCTCGGTGCGGTCGTACCAGACGATCTCCGGCGTCCCCTCCTCGGGGTGCACTGCGTACAGGGCGACGCGGCTCTCGTCAGGCAGCACGATCACGCAGCGACCGTGCGTGCCCACCTCTTCGAGGACGTCGACAGCGCTGTGCAGCCGCATCGACGAGGGGTCGTTGGCGCCTTCGAGGCCCAGCACCTCGAAGCGGAAGTAGCGTGCACCCAGGGCCATGTTCTGCTCCACACCGTGCAGGCTGAGACTGCGGACTCGCTTCTCCCAGGCGGACATGCCCCGATGCTACGACGCCGTCGCGCCGCGCGCCAGACGGTCGCGCACCGCCGCCTCCGCGGTGGCGCGCTCGTCCCAGGGGACGGGTCCGTCGCGCAGGATCATGGTGCTCTCGTGTCCCTTGCCGGCGAGCAGGATGGTGTCGCCGGGCGCGGCGTGGTCGACGGCGAAGCGGATCGCCTCGCCGCGGTCGGGCACGGTGAACAGGGTCTCGCCGTCGCGCCCACCCGCGGCGCGGGCGCCCGCGGCGATCGCCGCCAGGATGGCGTCGCGGTCCTCCTCACGCGGGTCCTCGTCGGTGACCACCACGCGGTCGGCAAGCTCGGCGCCCACGGCGCCCATCTCGGCGCGCTTCTCGACGTCGCGCCGCCCGGCGCTGCCGAACACCGCCCACAGCCGCCCGGCGGTGGCGGCGCGCAGCTCCTGCAGCACGGTGCGCAGCGCCTCGGCGGTGTGCGCGTAGTCGACGACCACGCTGAACGGCTGGCCGAGGTCGACTCGCTCCATGCGGCCGCTGACCCGGTCGAGCCCGACCAGCCCAAGCACCGCGCCGTCGAGGCTGGCGCCGGTGCTGCACGCGGCGGCGACGGCGGCCAGCGCGTTGGCCACGTTGAAGCGCCCGGCGACGCGCAGGTCCACGTCGCAGCTGCCCCACGGCGTGCGCGCGGTGAAATGGACACCACTGGCATCAACGCGCACGTCGTCGGCGCGCAGGTCGGCGTCGGGGTTGCCGGTCGCGCTGTAGCTGAGCCGGGTGGCGATGGGCATGGCGCTGAGGTGCGGGTAGGCGAAGTCGTCGTCGCGGTCGAGCACCGCGATGCCGCCGTCGCGGTGCTCTGCGGCGCGGCGGAGCAGCGAGGCCTTGGCGTCCCGGTAGGCCTCGCGACTGCCGTGGAAGTCGATGTGCTCACTGGTGATGCGGGTGAACACGGCGACCCGGTAGTCGACGGCGTCGACGCGGTGGAGCATCAGCGCGTGCGACGAGGTCTCCACCGCGACGTGGGTGCAGCCGGCGTCGACCAGCGCGCCCAGGCGCTCCTGCAGGTCGGCGGATTCCAGCGTGGTCTGGCGGGTGGTGTTGGGCTCGATCCGGTCGAGGGCGCGGAAGTCGACGGTGGTCAGGCTGCCGGCGGCGATGCCGGCGCCGCGCCAGGCGGCATGGAGCATGGTGGTTGTGGTGGTCTTGCCGTCGGTGCCGGTGATGCCGGCCACGGTGAGACGGCGGCTGGGGTGGCCGTGGAGCTCGGCGGCGAGCGGGGCCAGGGCGACGCGCGTGTCGGGGGCGAGCACCAGCGGCGTGCCCTCGGGCAGGGGCGGGTCGGGGGTGTGCTCGGCGACCACGGCGACGGCGCCGGCCTCCACGGCGGCGCGGGCGTGGCGGTGGCCGTCGGTGTGCTCACCGGGGATGGCCACGAACAGGGCGCCGGGCACCGCGCGGCGCGAGTCGTAGACGATCGCGGTGACGGCCAGGCCGGCGGCGCCGGGCGGGGCGGGGGGGAGGCCGGCGCCGTGGAGCAGCGCGCCCAGGGTGGTCACGGCCGGCTAGCGTAGCCCGCCGCGACGGCACCTCAACTGGCGTTCTCGGCGGGGGAGGCCTCGGGCAGGCGGCGGATGTCGGCGTCGGGCACCAGGCGGTAGCCGGCGCCGCGCACCGTCTCGATGATCCGGGGGCGCTGCGGGTCGCGCTCGACCTTGCGGCGCACCCGCGACACGTAGAGCTCGGCCTGCCCGTTGCGCGAGGCGTAGCCGGGGCCCCAGGCGCCAGCGGCGAGCTCCCGCCGGGTGAACACGCGCCCGGGCTGGCGGAGCAGGAACGCGAACAGCTGCCACTCCGTCTGGCTCAGCGTCTTGCGCCGGCCGTCGCGCTCCACGGTGCGGCGGTCGGGGTAGATCTTGAGGTCGTGCACCATGATCGGCTCCGGCGCCGGCAGCAGCGACGGCGATGCCGAGCTCGACGAGCCCCGCCGCAGCACGGCTTCGACGGCGACCAGGAACACCTCGGGGTCGAAGGGCTTTGGCAGGTCGTAGTCGGCGCCATTGCGCAGCGCGGCCTTGGTCTCGTCGGCGTCCTGGACGAAGGCCATGATCGGCGCGTCGACCGACTGGCGCAGTGAGGCGAGCGTCTGCTCGGCGTCCGGCAGATCGGCGAAGCTGACCAGCACGAGATCGACTGGCCCGGCGCCCAGGGCGTCGAGAAAGGCCTCGTACGTCTGGGAGATGTGGACCTGGTGGCCGTTCTCCTCGTCGAGCAGGCAGTCGACGACGCTGCGGTACTCCGAGGACGGTTCGAACGCCACGATGCGTTGGATCATGTCGGCGCGAAATTCTCCCATCGGCGAGTGGGCATTACCCACACATATGAGCTGCCGGGCAGACGCGATGGTCTGCATTGACAGAACCTGTCTGGTTGCTGTCCCTGCCTCTCCCAACTTGGCTCGCTCGCCTCTTCCCGCATGGGGCGCGGCGGCCACGCACCTCTACATGTAGCACGAGAAATCGGCTCAAAGCCAGCGCGCGAACTCAGAACCTGCATGGCGACGAGGAGGCGCGGGGGCCGCGGCCGGGACCACGTCGCGCAGCCGCTTTTGGGCGGCGCAACCCTCCCTGGTCAACGACGCGGCAGCTCGGGGAGCTCCCGGCATCCCCTACGGCCGGCCGGCGGCGCGCCTCGCGCCTGCATGGAGAACGACGACCACATCAGAAGCTTGCGTTGGTTCGCGTCACTTGCGGTGTTGTCAGGGATGCGGTCTCCCGGCCTGCCTCCGGACTGTGGTTCGAGGCTGGCTTGCCACCGCGCGTTTGTCCTGGTCCCGCTTAGGATGTCTCGGCGACGGTAGGGATGCTCGCGACGAGAGGTGGGCGATGCTGACACGGCGACGGCGGCGGGAGCCTCCGGCGGACCCGGAGACGGTGGTTTTCGTTCGGCCGCCGGCGGCGCGCGGCCGCGTGTCGCCGTATGCGAGGAGCGCGGTCATCTCGCTGCTCTATGGCGGCTGGTCGCTGGGCCTCGCCTTCAGCGGAGCCCCGGCGGCGGGGGCGCTCGCCGTCCTGGTGTGGGCCGAGCTCGGCCTGATCGGCGTGCGCATGGCCTCGGTCGGCGGGGCGGTAGTGGTCGACGAGGAGGTCGCCGCCCGGGTGGCGCCGGCGCTGCGCGAGCTGTGCGGACGCGTGGGGCACCCGGTGCCGCGGGTGGTCCTGCGCAGTGACGCCATACGTGCCGCAGCGATCCGCCCCGGTCGGGGACGGCCGACGCTGGTCCTCTCTTGTCCGTTCGTGCGCCGCCTCGACGACGCCGCGCTCCGTGCGCTGTTGGCGCACGAGGTGGCCCATACGCTGCACGGCGACCTGGGCGCGGGGCGGCGCCGGGCCTTGGTGGCGGTGGCGGCCGCAGCGGTCGTGGGCGGGGCGATGCCTGTGCTGGTGCCCGGTCCCGCCAACATCCCGATCTGGGTGGCGGCAGCGATGGTCGTGCTCTACGGGGTCTTCGCCGGACTCGCGCCGTCCAACCGCCCTCGCGAGGCGCGGGCCGACGAGGACGCAGCTCGGCTCTGCGGCGACCCGGCCGCGCTGGTGCGTGTACTGGAGGCCGGGCAGAAGCTCAGCGAGGAGACCCGGGCGCGGCTGCTCGGGCCGCAGCCCCTGCGAACGCTGCTGGCGCCCGTCGCCTGGCGGATGCCGACCCACCCGCCCATCGAGCAGCGCATCGCGCGGTTGGAGGGGATGCCGGCGATCGGCGCGCCGGCGGCGGGTGCTCCCCCGCCCCGCTGAGGGCGGGTTTGCGCCGTTTCGGGGGAGCGGCGGGCGGGTAGAGAATTGTTGACATTTCCGATCGGGTTTTGACCCCGAACCCGCTCGGAGGGTAGAGTTGGGGATCCGCACCCCCGCACCGCGACCAAAGAGGACCACCGAAGACCATGGCTCAGAGTTCCCGCGACCTGCTCGCCGCCGCACGGGCGGTGGTTCCCGAGGTGTCCGCGGACGAGGTCCATCGGCGCCGGCGTGACGGGCGGGTGCTCATCGACGTCCGGGAGCGGCACGAGTACGAGGAGGGGTACATCCCCGGCGCCCAGCACCTGAGCAAGGGGTTCATCGAGACCCAGATCGAGGATCGGGTGCCGGATCGGTCGACGCCGATCACCCTCTACTGCGCCGGCGGTGTCCGGTCGCTGCTGGCGGCTCGGGCGCTGCGCGAGCTGGGATACGAGGACGTCGAGTCGATGGCGGGGGGATTCGGGGCGTGGAAGCAGAAGGGGTTCGAGTTCGTCGTCCCCGCGCTGCTCACCCCTGAGCAGAAGCAGCGGTACAGCCGGCACCTGCTCGTGCCCGAAGTCGGCGAGGAGGGACAGCAGAAGCTGCTGGCGGCGCGCGTGCTGCTCATCGGCGCCGGCGGACTCGGCGCTCCCGCTGCGCTGTACCTCGCCGCCGCGGGCGTGGGCACCCTCGGGCTCCTCGACTTCGACACCGTGGACATGAGCAACCTGCAGCGGCAGGTGATCCATACCAACGATCGCGTCGGCATGGCGAAGACGGAGTCGGCGCGGATTCAGATCAACGCGCTGAATCCCGACGTGCGCGTCGTCGAGCATCGCGAGATGCTCAACAGCGAGAACGCGCGGGAGATCTTCGAGCAGTACGACATCATCGTCAACGGGTGCGACAACTTCCCCACCCGCTACCTCGCCAACGATGTCGCCATCTTCACCAAGAAGCCCCTGGTCGACGGCGGAATCTTCCGCTTCGAAGGACAGGTCACCACCGTCCTCCCGCATCAGTCCCCCTGCTACCGCTGCCGCTACCCCGCGCCGCCGCCTCCTGAGGAGGCGCCGAGCTGCGCCGAAGCAGGTGTGCTCGGAATTCTGCCCGGCATCGTCGGCATCCTGCAGGCCACCGAAGTCGTAAAGCTGATAATCGGCCACGGTGAACTGCTGACCGGTCGCCTCCTGCACATCGACGCGCTCGACATGAAGTTCCGCGAGTTCCGCATCCCGCGCGATCCTCATTGCCCCGTCTGCGGCGAGAACCCCACCATCACCGAGCCCATCGACTACGAAGGGTTTTGCTTGAATCCGAATCTCGTCGCGCAGTCCGAAGACGGGTTGGTCGCAGCTCACTAGTCGGGAGTCGCGACCAGGGCACATACCCGCCCTGCTCAGACAGTCCTCGTCGCCCGCGCGCGCCTGACGGCGCTGTGCGGCGGGCTCCTGCGGAACTCGCTGGGCGGGTATGCGCCCTGTCCGCTCTCGTCTCAGGGCAACTGGTCGAGGAAGCTCGATAGGGCGCTGTTGAAGGTGTCCCAGCGTTCGAGGTTGGACAGGTGGCCGGCGCCGTCGATCACCTCGAGGCGGGCGTTGGGGATGGCGTCGGCCATGCGTCGCGCTTCGTCGGGTGGGGTGAGTTTGTCTTCGCTGCCGACCATCACCAGCGACGGGACCCTGATGTCGCTGAGCATCGGTGTGGAGTCCGGCCGAGCGGCCATGGCTTCTTGGCAGGCAGCGACGCCTTCCGGAGTGCAGCGGCGGATGCGGCCGCGGACGGGGTCGGAGATGTGGAATTCAGAGAGGTTGTGGGGCGCCAAGAGTCGCTCCGTCATCGACTCCACGACCACTTCGACGCCGTCGCGGCGCACCTTCTCCGCCATGGCGAGGCGGTCGGCGCGGGCCTGGTCGGAGTCGGCGCCGGCGCGCGTGTCGCAGAGGACGAGGGCGCGGATGCGCGCGGCGGCGTGGCGCAGCAGGGGGAAAGAGGTGTAGCCGCCCATCGACAAACCCACGAGGGCGAATTCGTCAATGCTCCGCGAATCCAACGCCGCGAGAACCGACTCCGCAACGGAATCGAGGGTCAGATCAGGGGGAGGGGGCGGGGAGCTCCCGCATCCGAAGGCGTCGGGCCTCAAACACCTGTAGCGGTCGGAGAGGGCGGCGACCTGGTGGTCCCATTGGGAGGCGTCGAGGGGGAAGGCGTGGAGGAGGACGACGGCGGGGCCGGAGCCGGTGTCGTGCACGTGGGGGAACGCCGGGGGCATGGGGCGAGGAGTGTACGACGGGGTGGCGGGCGGGAAGGGAGGGGTCAGGAGGGGGAGGGGCCGGCGATGGGGAGGGTCAGGGTGAAGCAGGAACCGGCGCCGGGGGCGGAGCGGACGGTGATGTCACCGCCGTGCAGGCGGGCGAGCTCGCGGGCCAGGTAGAGGCCCAGGCCGGTGCCGGGGATGTGCGAGTTCTCGCGGGTCACCAGGCGGCCGAAGCGCGAGAAGAGGCGCGGCAGGTCGTCGGGCGCGATGCCCAGTCCCTGGTCCCAGACGGAGACGATGCCGACGCCGTCGTCGGCGGTGACGAAGCACTGCACGACGCCGCCGCGCGGCGAGTACTTCACCGCGTTCTGGAGGAGGTTGGTGACGATGATCACCGTGCGCACCTCGTCGGCGACGGCGGTGATCGGCTGGCGCGGGGGCGTGTAGATGACCTCGTGGCGGCTGCTGGCCAGGGGTGTCACGGCGTCGACGGCGCGCTGCACGATGCTGCCGAGGTCGATGGTCGACAGCTGCAGGGTGAGGCGGCTCTCCTCGAGGCGCGCGGTGTCGAGCATCTCGTTGACCAGGGTGTTCATCTCCAGCACCTTCTGGCCGATCACCGGGGCGACGCGGCGCATGTCGACGGAGGACAGGTCGCCGAAGGACCCGTCCTGCACCATCGAGACGTAGCCGCTGACCACGCCGAGGGGGCCGCGCAGCTCGTGGGAGGCGACGTTGAGGAACTGCGACTTCACCCGTTCCAGCGTGGCCATGCGCTCGCCGTGCTCGCGCTCGCGGACGTAGCGCTCCAGGGCGCGCCTCTGCAGCAGCCCGACCAGGAACGCGACGGCGAGGCCGCAGGGGATGAAGAGCAGCACGCGCGTGGCGCCGTCGTTGGTCCACATCGGCGGCCAGATGGCGGTCGACTCGTGGATGGCGAGGAACACCGAGGAGATCGCCGCCGCCAGCACCCCAGCCCGGGCACCGCCGACGAAGGCGCCGACCACAACGGCGAAGAGCAGCGGCGCGCCGGTGGCGCTGACCGTGGTGACGAAGTGCTCGACCACCGCGATGGTGGCGACCACGATCGCCGACGGCAGCGTCCCCCAGAACAGCCGCCGGGCGAGGCCCGAACGGGGGAGCGCCGCTGCAGAGCGTCGTGGGCGAGGAGGGCCGTCGGTCCGTTCGGCGCCGGCCCGGGCCGTGGTCCCTCCCGCGAGCATGCCCTCCTGCATGGCAGGGCAAGCATACTCACGCCGGGGCTCGAAGCCGGCCCCGCCGCAGGCGCGAACGCGCTTAGGCCGAAGCGGCCTCGGTCTGCACCGGCGGGAACTCGTCGAGGGTGGCCGGCTCGATGTGCGTCTGCGCCATGCGCTCGACGTCGCGCAGCTTGAGGATCTCGCTGGGCGTGATCAGGGTCACGGCGACGCCGTCGCGGCCGGCGCGCGCGGTGCGGCCGACGCGGTGCAGGTACTCCTCGGGCGACAGCGGCACGTCGTAGTTGATGACGTGGGAGATGTCGTCGATGTCGAGGCCGCGCGAGGCGACGTTGGTGGCGATCAGGTATTTGACGTGCGAGTCCTTGAAGCTCGCCATCGACTTGTCGCGGTCCTTCTGCGACAGGTCGCCGTGCAGGTGGGCGACGCCGTAGCCGCGGCGGGAGAGCTGCACCTGCAGGATGTCGGCGTTGCGCTTGGTCTCCACGAAGATCAGCGCCATCGACACGTCGGGCTGGTCGAGGATGCGGGCCAGCACGTCGAGCTTGTCGGCCCACGTCGTCTGGATGTAGAGCTGGCGCACGTTGGGGGCCACCTCGGGCCGCACGCTGAACGACACCGACACCGGGTCGGTCATGTAGCGCTGGGCGAGACGGCGCACCCAGTCGGGCACGGTGGCGCTGAAGAGCAGGGTCTGCCGCTGCGCGGGGCACTGGCGGAGCACGCGCTCGACGTCGGGCGCGAAGCCCATATCGAGCATGCGGTCGGCCTCGTCGAGCACGGCGATGCGCACGCCGTCGAGACGGACGGAGCGGCGCTGGCAGTGGTCGAGCAGGCGGCCGGGCGTGGCCACCACGATGTGCGGGTTCTTCTTGAGGGCGTCGAACTGCTTCTTGTAGGACTCGCCGCCGTAGATCGAGACGGTGGTGATGCCGCGCTCGGCGCCGATGCGGGTCAGCTCCTCCTGCACCTGCAGGGCGAGCTCGCGGGTGGGGCAGAGCACCAGGCCCTGGAAGGCGGGTCCACTGGGGTCGAGGCGCTCGACCATGGGGATCCCGAAGGCGGCGGTCTTGCCGCTGCCGGTGTGGGCCTGGCCGATGACGTCCCGGCCGGTGAGGGCCGGAGGGATCGCCTGCGCCTGGATGGGCGTGGCGGTGACGAAGCCCATGCCGTCGACGGCGGCGCGCACCGGCGCGCTCAGTCCGAGTTCGTCGAACGTGACAGACGGTTGGGGTTCGGGCGTCGCGGCCTCGTCGACCGCCGGCATTCCCCAGACGGGGGCGGCGGGACGCGGCCTCGCGACGGTCGGCCGGATGCCCGGCCGGAGGCGTGAACGAGATCGCAAGACGTCGTGCAGTCTACCATCCATCCCCCGTCACGCCGTCGCTACGATGCGTGCCGTGACGACCACAGTGCTCTGCACGCTCGCCCTCCCCGAGCCCGCGCCCTCCCTGCTCTCGGCGCGCGCCGAGCTCGTCGTGCTGGGCCGCATCCCCTCGCCCGACGAGCTGCGCGAGCGCCTCGCGGCGGGCGTCGACGTGCTCTGCCCGCAGCTGCGCGACCGCATCGACGCCGCACTGCTCGACGCCGCCGGCCCGCGGCTGCGGGCGGTCTGCAACTACGCCGTGGGCTTCGACAACATCGACGTGCCCGCCTGCACCGCGCGCGGGGTGATCGCCACCAACACGCCCGGCGTGCTCACCGGCGCCACCGCCGACTGCGCCATGGGCCTGATCCTGGCCGCCGCCCGCCGCCTCTGCGAGGGCGACAACGAGATGCGCAGCGGGCGCTACACCGGCTGGGAGCCCGAGTACCTGCTCGGCCTCGACCTCGGCGGCGCCACCCTGGGCATCGTCGGCTTCGGCCGCATCGGCCAGGCGCTGGCCCATCGTGCCCTGGCCTTCGACATGACCGTGCTCTACGCCGACGAGCAGGACCCGCCGGTCGCCGAGGAGCTGCGCGGCCGGGTGGAAAAGGTCGATTTCGACACGATCGTGCAGCGCGCCGACGTCATCTCGCTGCACACACCGCTGACGCCGCAGACGCGGCATCTCGTCAACGAGGACGTGCTGCGGCGCATGAAGTCCACGTCGGTGCTGGTCAACACCTCGCGCGGCCCGGTGATCGACGAGGCGGCGCTGGTGCGCGCGTTGCGCGAGGGCTGGATCGCCGCGGCGGGGCTCGACGTCTACGAGCGCGAGCCGGAGATGGCGCCAGGGTTGGCCGAATGCCGCAACGCGGTGCTGGCGCCCCACCTGGGCAGCGCCACGGTGAAGACGCGCGCGGCGATGGCCGAGCTGTGTGCCCAGAACGCCATCGCGGCGCTGGACGGGCGCATGCCACCGACGGCGCTCAACCCCGAGGCGTGGGCCTCCAGCGCGCCGGCCGCGCTGCCCGGCCGATGAGCCGGCTCTTCGCCACGCCACCGGCCATCGCCGCCGCTCCGCTTCCCGCCGAACGCCCGCGCCTGGTCATCCTCGACCTCGACGGCACCTGCCTCGACGTCACCGACCAGAGCATGCACCCGCGCACCCGCGCCGCGGTGCGCGCGGCGGCGCACTCCGGCACGGCGGTGATCATCGCCAGCGGCCGCATGTACCGCTCGGCGCTGCCCCATGCGCTGGCGCTCGGGGTGGTGGAGCCCATGGTCTGCTACCAGGGCGCGGTGGTGCGGGCCATGCCCGCCGACGGCGACCCGCTGCTCGACGGCGTGCCGCTGGGGCGGCTGCTCTTCGAGGACCCGCTGCCGCCCGACGTGGGTCTGCGGGCGTTGGACGTGGCCCGGCGGGGCGGATGGCATCGCCAGGCCTACCGCGACGAGCGGCTGCTCTGCGAGGAGGACCGCCCCGAGGCCCACCTCTACGCGCGCATCGCCCAGGTGCCGATCACCTTCGTCGACGACCTCGCCGTCGAGGTCGAGCAGGGAACCACCAAGCTGGTCTGCGTGGTCGACGGGTCGCCGGCGGTGGAGGAGTGCGAGGCGGCGCAGCGGGAGGCGCTGGGCGAGTCGGCGCACGTCACCCGGTCGCTGCCGCAGTTCGTCGAGATCACCAACCCGGTGGCCAGCAAGGGCAAGGCGCTGGCCCGGCTGTGCGCCCAGCTCGGGGTGCGGCTCGACCAGGCGGTGGCCGTCGGCGACGCCCCCAACGACGCCGACATGCTGGCCGCCGCCGGCTATGCGGTGGCGGTGAGCGGGGCGCCGGAGTCGCTGCTGCAGTACGCCGACGCGGTGTGTGCGCCGCCGCGCGAGGCGGGGGTCGCCGACGTGCTGGAGCGGCTGGGACTCGCCTAGGAGGTGTGCTGGCCGAGCACCAGCTCGTCCAGCGCGCGCTGCGCCTCGTCGGTGCGCGAGCCGGGCACCAGGATGAAGTCGCGCCGGTAGGTGGCCAGCGAGAGCACCGGGATGTCGCGCGCCGCCAGCGCCTCGCACACCTTGGCGAGGTAGCCGGTCACCCCGAAGTCGAACGGCGCGTAGAGGCCGAACACGGTCCACGGCCCGTCGTGCTCGGCCACCGCGACGGCGTTCTGCAGCGTGGGCAGCTCGGCCTCGGGCAGGAACACGGTGGCGCCGTCGGGCTCGACGGTGATGCACAGCGGCGGCGGCTGGAGCTGCACCACGCGGTCGAGCGGAGTGCCGGGCTGCAGCCGGCAGACCACGTAGGGCACCTCCTCGCGGCGCACCCGGGTGGCGGCGAACAGTTTCTGGAGCGCCTCGAACATCGGCATGGTGCTGCGCAGTGTAGGGCGGCGACACCCGCGACAACTATCATCCCCGGCCCATGGCCAGCCGATCCCCCGCCGACGCCGCCGCGCTGCTCGCCGCCGCGCGCGAGCCCGGCCGCTTCGACGCCGACACCGCTGTTCGTGCCGAGGATGGCCACTACGTCGCCGTCCTCGACCCGCGCTGGAACGGCCTCGGGCCCAACGGCGGGTATCTCGCCGCGGTGATGCTGCGAGCGATGACCGTGGCGCTGGGCGAGCCCGCCCACCCGCCGCGGTCGCTGACGGTGCACTACCAGCGCTCGCCCGCGCCGGGCGAGGTGCGCATCGACGTCGAGGTGGCGCGGCGCGGCCGCACCGTCGCCTCGGTGGAGGCGCGGCTCAGCCAGGAGGGCCGCCCCGCGCTGGCGGCGCTGGGCGCCTTCATCGCGGTGGGGGACGGCCCGGAGTTCCACGAGCTGCCCATGCCCGACCTGCCCCCGCCCCACGCGGTGCAGCCCTATCCCTTCGACAGCGTGCGCATGCCGCCCTTCGCGGCGTGCTGGGACGGCCGACCCGCGCTGGGCAGGCCCTTCAGCGGCGGCGACGAGGCGACCGTCGGCGGCTGGCTCCGACTCGCCGAGCCGCGCCCACCGGATGCGCTGTCGATCGTGGCCATGACCGACGCGATCATCCCCTCGATCACCCCGCGCCTCAGCGGTCCCACCCACCTCATGCCCACCATCGACCTCACCGTGCACCTGCCCAACCCGCTGCCCCAGCTGGAGCCCGACGCCCAGTTCGCCGTGCTCTTCCGCACCCACGTCGCCGCCGGCGGCGTGTGCGTCGAGGACGGCTGGATCTGGACGCGCGACGGGCTGCTGGTCGCGCAGTCGCGGCAGCTGGCGCTTCTCGTCGCCGTCGGCTAGCGGCGGCGGCCCTGAGCGGGTCAGCCCCACGGTGGGCGGTTATGCTGCCCGCCATGCTCTCCTTCGACGGCGAGGCGGAGTCGCTCGATCTCGATCTCGACCTCGACGAGGCGGACGGCGACGACGGCAGCCGCGACTACGCGCGCGGCGAGGTGCACCCGCGCAACCGGCTCAACGCGCTGAGCGGCAACGAGTGGCTGTACTTCACCAAGACGGTGTTGCGCACCTCGTATCCGGCGCACGTGGGGCAGGACCTGCGGCGGCGGCACGGTGCCAACAAGCCGCCCTACCTGATGCGCCATCTCATCGAGTTCTTCACGCCGCCTGGCGGAACCGTGCTCGATCCCTTCGCCGGAGTGGGGGGCACGCTGCTGGGGGCGTCGATCGCGCAGCCGGCGCCGCGCGCCGCCACGGGGATCGAGATCAACCCCGAGTGGATCAGCGTGTACCGCTCGGTGTGCGCGCGCGAGGAGCTGGACGAGCAGGAGGTGGTCGAGGGTGACTGCCGCCTGGTCCTCGACCGCTTCGCCGAGGAGGGCCGCCTCTTCGACTGCATCGCCACTGACCCCCCGTACTCCATCGCCCTGGACAAGACGATGTGCGACGGGCGCTACGACGTGCAGGCCCGGCGCACCGACTTCGACCGCTTCAGCGAGAACGGCGCCGACCTGCGCAATTTGGAGTCGTTCGCCGACTTCTTCGCGGCGATGGAGGACGTCGCGGCCAAGCTGCTGCGGGTGCTGCGGCCCGGCGGGTACTGCGCGGTGATCATCCGCGACTCGTACCAGCGCGGTCGCTACGTGTTCGCCACCGCCGAGCTGGCGGCGGGGTTCGAGCGCGCCGGCTTCGTGCTGAAGGGAGTCAAGGTCTGGTATGGGACGGGGTCACGGGTGCGCCCCTACGGGTACCCCTTCGGCTACGTGCCGAACATCGTGCACCAGAACATCCTGATCCTGCAGCGACCGCGTTAGCGGGCGTACTCGTAGAAGCCCTTGCCGGTCTTCCGGCCCAGCTCACCGCGGGCGGTCCGACCGGTGAGGATCGGCGTCGGCTTCCAGCGCTCCTCGCCCGTCTGCACGTGCCCCTGGGACAGGATGTCCTGGGTCACGTCGAGCCCGACGAGGTCGGCCAGCTCGAACGGCCCCATCGGCCAGTTGAGTCCATTCTTGACCGCAAGGTCGGCGTCCTCCATGGACACGTAGCCGTCCTCGACCAGCCGGAACGCCTCCTGCATGGCGATGAAGAGGATGCGGTTGGCGATGAACCCGTAGGTCTCCTTCGCCACCAGCACCGGCGTCTTGCCGATGCGGCGGACGAACTCGGTGCAGGCCTCGATGGTCGCGTCCGAGGTGTGCGGACCGCGCACCACCTCGACCAGCTGCATCACCAGGGCGGGATTGAAGAAGTGGACGTTGAGCAGGCGCTCCTCGTTCTCGATGCAGTCGGCGAAGAACGACGACGCCATGGTCGAGGAGTTGCTGGCGATGATGGCGTCCCTGCGGGCGTGCTCGCTGAGCTGCTGGCAGATCCGGCGCTTGGTCTCGCGGTCCTCGGCCACCGACTCGATGACCAAGTCGGCGTCGGCGCAGGCCTCGGCGAGATCGGTGTGGGTGCTCACCCTGGCCAGCGCGGCCTCGCACTCAGCCGCGTCCAGCTTGCCCTTCTCGACGCGCTTGCCGAGGAGCTTGGCGTTGCTGCTGACGGCGGCGTCGAGCCGCTCCTGCGACCGGCTGTAGAGCCGGACCGGGTAGCCCGCCAGGGCCACCTGCTGGGCGATCTGGGCGCCCATGGTTCCGGCGCCGACCACGCAGACCTTCCTGATCTCGTCCACTGTCATGGCGGGCGATTCTACTGCGCACTGCGTCAGAGACGCGTCATGCGGCACAGAGGGATGACGGTTTCCCCTGCCGCCGCCGATCGGCGGTTATCCTCCCCCGCCGGATGCGACGCCCATGGAGCTGATCCGACACCTCGACGGTGTCGAGGCCTACCTGCTGATCTGCAGCCTCGTCTTCGTCGAGGAGGCAGGGATTCCCCTGCCCTTCCTGCCGGGCGACCTCATCCTGCTCGCCGCGGGGTACCTCGCCGCGGTGCACTCGACCCGCCTCGCCGTCTTCCTGCCGCTCGGCTGGGGCAGCGCGGTGGCGGGTGCGCTGCTCTGCTACGCGGCCAGCCGCCACCTCGGCCGGCGGGCGGTGCTGCGGCTGGGCCAGCGTGTCCACCTCACCCCGCAGCGGCTGCAGCGGGCGGAGGACTGGCTGGCCCGGCGCGGCGCGACGGCCATCTTCGTCGCGCGCGTGCTGCCGGGGACGCGGATCAACGCGTCGATCGCAGCGGGCTGCCTGCGGCTGCCGCTGCGCACCTTCGTGCTCGGGGTGCTGCCCTCGACGGTGGTGTGGCTGGGCGGGTTCACCGTGCTCGGCTACCTGCTCGGCGACCGGGTCACGCCGTACCTGCCGTGGTTCGACCGCGCCGTCGGCGTGGCGGCGACGGTGGTGGCGCTGGTGGTGCTGGCGCTGTGGTGGCGCCGGCGGCGTCGCGGTCGTGGGCTGGCGTCCGGGGCAGGGATGGAGGAGGACGTGCTGGCGGCGTGAGCCGTCGGGGTGCCTCAGCCGCCCCCGCCCGCGCCGCTGCCCAGGCCCGGCTCGGTCATCTTCGCCGGGTCGAGCAGCTCGGCCAGCTCCGCCTCGCTGAGGTCGGTCTTCTCCCGCGCCACCTCGCGCACCGTGCGCCCGCTGGCGAAGGCCTCCTTGGCGATGGCCGCCGCGGCGTCGTAGCCGATCCGCGGCGCCAGCGCGGTGCAGGTCATCAGCCCCCGCTCCACCATGGCCGGCCCGTTCTCGGTGGCCTCGATGCCGTCGACGCACTGCACCGCCAGGTTTCGGGCAGAGGTGGCCAGAATGTGCACCGCCTGGAGCAACGAATAGGCCACCACCGGCATCATCAGGTTGAGCTCGAAGTACGACCCCGCCGCGCCGCCGAAGGCGACGGTGGCGTCGTTGCCGATGACCTTGGCCACCACCATGGTCACCGACTCGCTGATCACCGGGTTGACCTTGCCCGGCATGATGGACGACCCCGGCTGCACCGCGGGGATGGCGATCTCGCCGATGCCGGCGCGCGGGCCGCAGCCGAGCAGCCGGATGTCGTTGGCGATCTTGTACAGCGACACCGCCACCGTCTTGAGCAGCCCGCTCGCCGCCACCGCGTTGTCCAGGGTGGCCTGCGACTGGAAATGGTTGTCCGACTCGCGGAAGTCGACGCCGGTCTTCTCGGCGACCTTGGCCACAACCCGCCGGGCGAACTCGGGATGCGCGTTGACCCCGGTGCCCACCGCGGTGCCGCCGAGGGCGAGCTCGCGCAGCTCATCGAGCGCGGCGGTGGCGCGGCGGCGCGACCGCTCCACCTGCCCGGCATAGCCGAGGAACTCCTGGCCGAGGCGGATCGGCGTGGCGTCCTGGAGGTGGGTCCGGCCGGTCTTGACCACGCCCCAGAACTCCTCGCTCTTGCGCCGCAGCGACTCCTCCAGCACCTCCAGTGCGGGGAGCAGCTCCTCGTTGATGCCGGTTGCGGCAGCAACGTGGATGGCGGTGGGGATCACGTCGTTGCTCGACTGGCAGAGGTTGACGTGGTCGTTGGGGTGCACCGGGGTGCGTGAGCCCTTGACGCCGCCGAGCAGCTCGATGGCGCGGTTGCTGATCACCTCGTTGGCGTTCATGTTGGTCGAGGTGCCGCTGCCGGTCTGGAAGACGTCGACCACGAACTGGTCGTCCAGCCGGCCCTCGACGACGTCGTCGGCGGCGCGGACGATGGCGTCGGCGATGCCGGCGTCGAGCAGGCCCAGCTCGCGATTGACCACGGCCGCCTGCTGCTTCACCAGGCCGACGGCGTGGATGAAGCGGCGGCCCAGGCGCAGGTCGCTGATCGGGAAGTTGACCACGGCGCGCATGGTGTTGGCGCCGTAGTAGGCGTCGGCGGGGACTTCGAACTCGCCCATCGAGTCGCGTTCGGTGCGGGTGCGGGCGGCAGTCTCCATGGGCGGGGTGGCCTCCACTGCGAGTGGCAATGCGAACGAGTGAGTGCCACCAGCGTAGCGAGGTGCGGGGCGAGCCCGCTTCGCAGCGCGCCCTTCGCCCGCGCCGGGTTCCTCGCGCGGCGCTAGTTGCTCAGCGGCAGGGTGAGCTCGAACTCGGCCCCGCCCTGCGGGCCGGACCGCGCCGCCACCGTGCCCCCGTGGCGCTCGACCACCGTCTTGACGATGAACAGGCCCAGCCCGGTGCCGGGAATGCCGCTGTCGCGCTCGACCGCCGAGCGGTAGTACTTCTCGAACAGCCTTTCGGCCTCCTGCGGCGGAAACCCGGGACCGCCGTCGATGACCGAGAGGTGCAGCGCAGTGTCGTTGCGGATGGCGCGCACGCGGATGACGCCGTTGCTCGGCGAGTGCTTGATGGCGTTGCTGAGCAGGTTGGTGAGGGCCAGGCAGAGGCGGCGGCGGTCGCCCTGCAACGGCAGCGACGGGTCGCCCGAGGCCTCGATGCTGATGCCGCGCAGCCGCGACTCGGTGATCACCTCGCCGACCGAGTCGTGCACCAGGTCGCCGAGGGTGAAGCGGTCGATGACCGGCTGGTCGTCGGCGTCCTCCAGGCGGGCCACCTCGGCCAGCGCCTCGATGAGGTGGCTCATCACCTCGGTGGCGCCGCTCATCCCCTGGATGCCGGTGCGCGCCGGGTCGGGCAGCTCGCCGAGGGTGCCGTCGCCGAGCAGCTCGGCGTAGCTGGTGAGGATGGTCAGCGGGCGGCGCAGCTCGTGGACGGTGACGCCGAGCGCGGCGCTCTTGGCCTCCAGCCGCTCGCGCAGGTCGGACGCGCGCTCGCCGAGCAGGGTGGCGGTGCGGATGGCGACGCGGCGCTGCAGCCCGGCGATCTCGGTGTGCATCTCGTGGCGCGAGTCGGGGTGGGCCTCGGCGGCGAGGGCGTCGACAGCCCGTCCCAGCGCCTCGAGGTGGCCCAGGGCGACATCGAGGTGGGCGGCGGCGTCGGTGTCCGGTGTGTCCGGATCGAGGAAGCTGGCGAGGAGGAAGGCGCCCTCACTGCCGCCCGCCAGCGCACTGACCACAGCGTCGAGCAACCCCGGCGCGTCGGTCGCGCTGGGGCCGTCGGCGTCGGCGACCCAGAGCTGGATCGCGTGGTCACGCCGCAGGGTCAAGAGGTCCGCGAGTTGCCCAGCCATCCCGCGCGCAGTGTAGCGGTGTCCCGGCGGACGGGCGTGACGATCGCGGCACCGCCCGATCACGGAGCGGGCTTGGTGGTGCTGTGCCCGCTCTTCCCTGCCGGCCCGTCTCGGCCGGCGGCTCAGTAGTCGCTACTCTCCCGGCCGACCGCGATAGGGCTCCCGGAATGCGGTCTGCTCGGCGATGAACACCAGGTCGATGTCGCGCACCGGACCGTTGCGGTTCTTGGCAACGATCAGCTGCGTCAGCGACTTGTCGACCTCCTGGTTGTGCATCCCCTCGCGATACAGGAACAGCACGATGTCGGCATCTTGCTCGATCGAGTTGTGCACCACCATGTCGGCGGCCACGAAGTTGTGCAGGTCGTCGACGGTGAGGTCGTACACGTCCTCGCGGCCGGCGGGCTCGATGCTGACCACCTGGTCCCAATACACGTCGCCGCTCATCAGACGCGGGGGATCGAGCACGGCGGCGACCGTCGACGCACTTGCCGAGGCCGACACGCAGCGCGCGAGGTCGGCGGGCGATTCGAGGCTTTCCGACGGCAGCGCGAGGTGATCCGACGGCGTGAGCTCGTCCAGTCGCTTCCATCCATCCAGGGTGAGGAAGCGGTGATTGGCGGTGGCGCGGATGGTCCGGCCGAGGCGGGTCGTCAGGTCGTAGACCTCGCGGTGGCCGGTGGGGAAGGCCTTGAGGACGGTGCGGGGCACCAGCTTCCAGGTCTCGGTGTCGAGAGCGAGCACGCGGAAGCCGCTGTGGCCGACCAGCTCCGCGATCGGGCGGCTGCGGCCCTCGTCGGGCAGGAAGACAGGGGTCGAGCCGACCAGGCAACCGGAATCACGAAGGTCGCTGAGCTGGGGGCGGCGGTCGGTGCGGCGTTCGGATTCGCGCGAGAGCTGGGAGAGGGCGACGATGGGGAGTTGCAGCTCCTTGGCGATCGACTTGAGGCCGCTGGAGATGTCGGAGACCTCCTGCACGCGGGATTCCTGGCGGCCGCCGTGCATGAGCTGGAGGTAGTCGACGATGATCAGGGAGATGTTGTGCTGCGCCTTCATGCGGCGGGCGCGGGAGCGCATCGCCTGGATCGAGAGCGCGGGCGTGTCGTCGATCCAGAGCTCGGCCTGAGTCAGGCGGTCCATCGCCTGGGCGATGCGCGAGAAGGCGGCGGCGTCGGCCTGGCCGGTCTTGAGCAGAAACGAGTCGACGTGCGCTTCGCTGCAGAGCAGGCGCTGTACCAGCGACTCCTTGGACATCTCCAGCGAGAACACGGCGACGGGCTTCTTGCCCAGCACCGCCGCGTTGCGCGCCAGGTTCAGGGCGAACGAGGTCTTGCCGACGGATGGCCGGGCGGCGAGGATGATCAGCTCTCCCGGCTGCAACCCCTGGGTCACGTTGTCGAGCTCGGAGAAGTTGGTGGGCACGCCGGTGATGAACTTCTGCCCGCCGAGCAACGTCTCCAGCTGCGACCAGGTGTCCTTCAGGACCGGGGCGATGTGGGTGGCCTCGGCGCTGCCGCGCTCGTCGCCGATGGTGAAAACCTGTTGCTCCGCCTGGTCGATCGCCTCGTGCACCGGCAGGCTCTCGTCGAACCCCAGCGCCGACACCGTGCCGCCCGCCTGGATCAGGCGCCGCCGCGTCGCCTTCTCCACGACGATGTCGGCGTAGTGCTTCACCGACGCCGCCGTCGGCGTGATGATCGACAGCTCGGCGATGTAGTCGACGCCGCCGCTGCGCGGCAGGGTGCCGGCGCGTTCCAGCTGCGCCCGCAAGGTGACGGGGTCGATCGGCTCTCCGCGGTCGCTGAGGTCGAGCGCCGCCTGGTAGATGTGGCGGTGGCGCTCCTCGTAGAAGTCGTGCGGCTGGAGGATGTCGCGGACTGCGGCGACGGCGTTCTCGTCGAGCATCAGCGCGCCGAGAACCGACTGTTCCGCCTCGCGATCCTGCGGCTGGATGCGACCGGTGGCGGCGGCCCCTGCGACCTGCGGGCCGGCGAACTGCATTACTGCGCGGCGACGACCACGCGGAGGGTGGCCACCACGTCCTGGTGCAGCTGCACCGTGACCTCGTGGGGCCCGAGCGACTTGATGGCCGGCTCGACGTCGATCTTGCGCTTGTCGAGGTCGATGCCCGATTCGCGCTTGAGCTGCTGGGCGATGTCGGCGTTGGTGACCGAGCCGAACAGGCGGCCACCCTCGCCGGCCTTGGCGTACATGGTGACGGTGATGCGCTGCAGGCGCTTCTCGATCTCGCGCGCCTCGGTCAGCGCCTTCTCGGCACGCCGGCGGGCGGCCTCCTCGCGCTGACGGATCTGGTCGACCACCTTGTCATCGGCGACGACGGCCAGCTTCTGGGGGAACAGGAAGTTGCGCGCGTAGCCGGGGGCGACCTCCTTGACGTCGCCGGCACGGGCGGTTCCAGACACTTCCTTCAGAAACAGAACCTTCACGCTTTGAACACTCCGCTGACATCCGGTGTGGCCGCCGACGGGTGCTCCTGTGCGACCCCGACGAACTCCATCTCACTCTTCGGCTGACGGCGCACCAGGCGCGACAGCGCAACCGCCAGGCGCTCTCCCCGGGCGACGTCCATGTCGAAGCGGCTGCGCCGCTCCTTGATCAGGCGCTCCTGCTCCTCGACCACCTCGCGCGGCGCCGTGCTGATGAACAGCCGGGTGGCCAGCAGGGTCAGCGCCAGCAGATCCATCTCGCCGAGCACCGGGATCCACTCCGGCAGGTTGACGAACGGGGTGACGATCATCCCCATCGCCCCGACCACGGCCACCCGGTTGACCAGCGAGACGCGGTCGTCGAAGAGCAGGCAGTAGGTCAGCTTCACCTGGCGCGGCAGATCGCGGAACAGGCGCTTGACCAGGGAGAGTCGCTTGAGCACGGGGCTGGAATTGTACGCGGGCAGCGGCAGCGGCGCCCTCACCGGCCCTCTCTCAGTCTCCCTGCAGCACCTCGGGGTGGGCCGCCAGCCACCGCCGCGCGCCCTCCTTGTCCCCTGGCGCCACGGTCCCCTCGATGACCGCGTCCTCCAGGGCCCGCTTGGCCGCGCCCACCCAGCGACCCGGCCCGCGGCCGGCCAGTGCCATCAACTCTTCGCCGTCCAGCGGCGAGGCGAAGGCCGTCCGCGCGTCGCCGCTCTCGGCCTCCAGCTGCTCCATCCGCTGTCCCAGCTGGTCGATGCCGGAGACGTCGGGAAACGCCGAGGCGCGGGTGTCGGCGCGGGCGACGTCGAGCAGGCGTTCGCGGAGGTCGCCGGCGTCGCGCATCAGCCGGCGCACCGCGCTGTCGCCGAAGGTGGCCGGGTCGTACTGGATGGGACGCAGGTGATGGCGCACCAGCTCGGCCACCGCGTCCACCTCGGCATTGCTGAAGCGCAGCCGCTCCAGGATGGTGCGCGACATCGCCGCGCCCACCTCGGGGTGGTCGTAGAAGGTGTGCCGCCCGTCCTCGGCGACGGCGTGGGTGCGCGGCTTGCCGACGTCGTGCAGCAGCACCGCGACGCGCGTCAGCAGGTCGGGCGGCGCCAGGTCGAGGGCCACCATGGTGTGGTCCCACACGTCGTAGATGTGGTAGCCGCTCTGCTCGACGCCGATCATCTCCAGCAGCTCGGGCAGATGCACGGCGACGAGTCCACCGTCGCGCAGCACCTCCATGCCCTTGCGCGGATGCGGCGAGGTGAGCAGCCGCCGCACCTCCTCGGCGACGCGCTCGACACTGAGGATCGCCGCGCGCGGCGCCACGTCGCGCATGGCGTCGAGCATGCCCTCGCCGAGGTCGAAGTCGAGCTGCGCGACGAAGCGCGCGGCGCGGTACATGCGCAGCGGGTCCTCGCTGAAGGTCTCGCGGGCGTCGAGCGGGGTGCGCAGCACGCCGGCGTAGAGGTCGATGAGGCCGCGGCCGGTGCGGTCGAGCAGCTCGCCGTCGAGCGATTGGCAGAGGGTGTTGACGGTGAAGTCGCGGCGCCACACGTCCTCGTCGAGCGATCCCGGTGTGACCGACGGCTTGCGCGACGCCGGGTCGTAGCGCTCGGCGCGCGCCCGCACCGCCTCGACGATGAAGCCGTCACCGCGGATCTGTGCGGTGCCGAAGTGCTCGAAGACCTGCGGCGGCGCCCAATCGAACCTCTCCGCGACCGCGGCGAGCAGCGGCACCGCGCCCTCGCCGACGACCAGGACGTCGATGTCCTTGCCGTCGTTGCCGAGCAGGCGGTCGCGCACGAAGCCGCCGACGAGATAGGCCTCGATGCCCGTCGCGTGGGCCTGCTCGCGCAGGGCAGCGAGAACGTCGTCGATCTGCGGTGCGGTGTGGACGCGGTGCACGGCGGGCGGCATGGTGCTGCGCCGCGCGCTCAGCTGCCCGCGCTGCCCATCGCCAGGGCGACGGGGGCGGCCACCTGTGTACCGGGCCGGCGGCGCAGCAGAGTTGCAGACAGAACTGTCGCAATCAGGGCGCACACCGCGGCGCCGAGGAACACCGAGTGCAGCTCGTCGACGATGGCGTGCTTCACCAGGGCATCGTACGCCGGGCAGGTTGCCGTGGTGGGGCAGAGCGTCAGCGGCGAGGGGATGCGCGACTGCGCGGCGTAGTAGGCGTGCAGGCCCACCGCGGTGAGCACCGACAGGCCGACTAGCATGCCCACCATGCGGGCCACCACCACCAGCGCGGAGGCGAGCCCGTGCAGCGCCGCCCGCACCGCGCCGAGCACCGCCGCGTTGACCGGCGCGATGGCCAGGCCGAAGCCCAGCCCGCAGGCGGCGAGAACCACGTCGCTCTGGTTGACCGGCGTGTGCCACAGCGAATCGGAGAGCGCCGACGCGGGCCACGAGGCCATCACCGCGAACATCGCGGCGCTGAGCGCCATGCCGATGGCCGCGGTGGCGCGGTGGGAGAGGCGCTCGGTGAGCAATCCGCCGAGCACCGCGCCGACGGGGACGGCGGCGAGGAAGCGCACCAGGACCAGTGCGGCGCCGACCTGGGAGTCGGGGTAGGCGGTGACCCGCGCGAAGATGGGTACGTCGACCAGCGCCGCCATCAGCGCGGCGCCGACGGCGAAGTTGGTCAGCAGTGAGCCGAAGGCGGCGCGGTCGGCGACGGCGCCGAGGGGGACCAGCGGGTCGCGCGTGCGCGACTCGCGGAGGACGAAGAGCACGGCGAGGACGGCGGCGAGGGGCAGCAGGAATGCCGCCGCGGGGGCCAGCACCTGGCGCTCGGGGTCGGCGGCGGCGAAGGCCACGATGACGCAGCCCAGCGCGCCGCCGAGCAGCAGCGCCCCCGGCCAGTCGGCGGCGCCGGCCAGCTCGCCGGCGCGGCGCAGGGGGAGCAGGGGGCGGACACCGAAGGGCTGCAGGAACTCCCAGAGGAGCGCCAGGAGCAGCAGGCCGACGGCGGCCAGCGCTATCGGCGTGGTCAGCGCTCCGGCGGCGCCGCCGGCCAGCGGGGCATAGAGCTGGCCCCAGGTCTCGTCGGCGGCGAGGGCGGAGGGCTGCACCAGCGCCAGCGCGCCCGCAGCGGTGGCGGCGAGGAACAGCACGGCGCCGGGAACGTCGCGGCGGGTTGCGGCATGTCCGGTCCGACCTCGCCGGCTGCTGCGCGGCACCAGCGCCTCGCCGTCCGGCCGCCGTGGGTCGCGCGCCAGCAGAAAGGCGCCTGCCAGCAGCGCCGACAGCGGCAGGTTGATCCAGAAGATCGTCCGCCAGGAGCTGTGCTCGACGATCACCGCGCCGTACAGCGGCCCCAGCACCGACCCCAGCTCCTGCACCGCGCCGACGATCCCCAGCGGCAACCCCCGCCGCCCCACCGGCCAGCCGTCGGCGACCAGGGCCAGGGTCACCGGCACCAGCCCGCCGCCGCCCAGCCCCTGGATGGTCCGCCCCGCCACCACCGCCGGCAGCCCCTGCGCCGAGGCGGTGAGCAGCGACCCGACGGCGAAGGCCACCAGGCAGGCGACGAACACCGGTCGCCGTCCGTAGAGGTCGGACAGCCGCCCCAGCAGCGGCAGCATGGCCACGTAGCCGAGCAGGAAGCCGCTGATGATCGGCGTCGCCTCCTGCAGGTGCTCCAGCCCGACGCCGAGGTCGTTCATCATCGACGGCAGCGCCAGCACCACCACGTAGGTGTCCGCCGCGGCGAGCAGCACCGCGGCGGCGGCGAAGACCAGGCGCCGCCGCGGCGCGGCCGGGGCGCGCGGCGCCGCGGTCACCTCAGGCGGGCGGGGTGATCGTGACGTTCTCGCCATAGTTGTCGAGAACAAGCGTGAAGGTGCTGTCCTTGCGCGCGTCGAAGAACGGCCCGGTCAGCACCACGCGGCGGATCTGGTGGTTGCCGCTGTCGATGCCGATGCGCCCCTTCACCGGCTTGGACCGGTCGGCGCTGGTGAGCAGTGCGGCGACGCGGTCGCCGGGAAGCGAGACGTCGACTTCGTCGAGCTCCTCGCCGTTGAAGCGGTCGCGGTCGGCCATGCTGGCGCTCAGCGTGTTGACCAGCAGGCTGCTCAGCCCCTTGTCGGGATCGAGCAGCGTGGCGGGATCGCCGAAGCCGTACTTGGAGGGATCGGTCTGCTCGTAGGTGGTGGTGAAGGGCAGCTCCACCAGGAACCTGCCGCCCGTCGAGAGGATGTGGACGGTGACGCCGAAGCCGCTCTGCAGCACCTTCAGGGTGCCGCGGAACTGGTCGGGGCGGTGCGCGTCGCCCTCGCCGCCGGTGATCAGCGTGCCGGTGCCACTTGCGCCGGTGCTGGTCAGCGTGAAGTGGAGTGACGGCGTGGCGTCGATGGCCTGCTTGGCCTGGCGCAGCACGGCATGTGGGTCGACCCCGTTGGTGGTGCTGCCGCATCCGGCCGTCGCGGCGAGCGCGCCGAGAACGCTCGCGGCGGCGGCGAGGCGGGGTGCGGCGCGATGCAGGACGATGTGGCTCTCCTCGGTGGCCGGCGCGGGTGCTCGGTTGGGCCGAGTATAGGCACCCCACTCGTATACTTCGGCGCGCCGTGGCCGAGAACCTGGCGCGCATGCGCGACGCCGACAGTGAACCCGTTCCCCTCGTCCTCGGCGACGTGATGCTCGCGCTGGGCGACAGCATCGCCGCCGGGATCGGCGCGGGTCACGTCTCCGAGGGCTGCATGTGGCTGCTCGCCGACCGCCTGCGGCGGCTGCGGCCCGCGCTGGAGTTCCACCACCTCGCCGTGCCCAGCGAGAGCAGCGCCTCGATGCTGCACCCGGGCGGGCAGCTCGACCGCGCCGAGCAGGTGATCGCGGACGCCGCTGCTGCGGGAAGGGTCGTCGGCCCCGTCGCCATCAGCGTCGGCGGCAACGACATCATGGAGGCGGCGCTGATCGGCGACGACGAAGCGCTGCGCCAGCTGGAGGAGAACCTCGCCGTCATCCTGCGCCGGCTCGACGCGGCGCTGCGGGTCGGCGGCCAGTCGATCGCCACGGCGGGCGCGGTGCAGACGGTCTACAACCCTTTCGAAGCGCTGCCCGCCGACGACGCCGACATGATGGCGCCGCGCCGCGCCTCGCGCAGCGGCTACAACGCGGTCATTCGCCGGGTCGCGCAGAACATGGGCGTGCGCGTCGTCGACGTGTCCTCGCTGTTCCGCGGCCGCACCTTGGAGCTCACCTGGGTGCGCACCGGTGACATCCATCCCACCGGCGAGGGACACGCGCTGATCGCCGCCGAATACCTGCGCGTCGGCGGCTGGGAGAACGGGTGAGCGACGCGGCAGCACTGCCGCAGGTCGCGCCCGAACAGTTCTTCGCCGTCGACATCCGGGTCGGGCGGGTGGTGCGCTGCGAGCCGTTTCCCGAGGCGCGCACGCCGGCATACAAGCTGCTCATCGACTTCGGCCCGCTGGGGATGCGGCGCTCCTCGGCGCGCATCGTCGACATGTACGCGCCCGCTGACGTGGAGGGGTCGCTGGTGGTGGCGGTGGTGAACTTCCCGCCGCGCCAGGTCGGGCCGGTGCGCAGCGAGGTGCTCGTGCTGGGGACGTACGTGCGCGGGTCGAACGTGGTCGGACTGCTGCGGCCCGACGGCGACGTGCAGCCGGGCGACCGCGTCGGCTGAACGCGGGTGCAGGCGTGGGTTTAGCGCCGGCCGGCCACCGCTCCCTCCGGCGGCGTCACCGGTTGCAGCCCGGCTAGGGTGCGCAGCGTGTTGACGTTGTGCAGGTCGGGGCCGCGCTTCTCCAGGCCCGGCACCTCGAGGATCCAGGGCAGGTGCCGCAGCCGTTTGTCGTTGAGCAGCAGGGCGAATGCGTCCTCGCCGAGAAAGCCGTCGCCGATGTTGGCGTGGCGGTCGACGTTGCTCTGGAACTCGGCGCGCGAGTCGTTGGCGTGGATGGCGACGAGGCGGTCGAGGCCGATGGTTGCGTCGAAAGCCTGCAGCGACGCGTCGATGGCCTCGGCGGTGCGCAGGTCGTAGCCGTTGGCGAAGGCGTGCGCGGTGTCGAGGCAGACGAAGACGCGGTCGGAGCCGGCGGCCTCGACGATCCGCCCCACCTCGTCGAAGCTGCAGCCGACGCAGCCGCCCTGGCCGGCGCTGTTCTCGACGATCAACTTGGCGTTCGACTCGCTGCGCGCCAGCACCTCGTCGAGCGCGCGCCCCATCTGCTTCAGCATCGGCTCGAAGCCCGCGCCCTTGTGCGAGCCGGGATGGAAGATCACGCCGTCGGCGCCGATGCGCTCGGCCAGCTCCATGTAGAACACCAGCGAGCCGACCGACTGCTTGAGCAGGGTGCTGCTGGTGGTGGCCAGGTTGATCAGGTACACGGCGTGGAAGAAGTGGCCGCGCAGGTTGGCTGCGCTGGCCTTGTCGCGGTAGGCCTGCACCATCGCGTCGTCGACGGTGACGCGGCGCCAGGTCTGCGGCGGCGTGGGGTGCGTCTGGATCACCTCGGCGCCGATGGCGATCGCGTTGTCGACCGCCTTGTCGATGCCGCCGCGGGTGGAGACGTGGCCTCCGATGAGCATCGCGCGACATTGTCGCAGCCGCTCCGGGGGCGGGCGCCGTACACTGCCCGCGCGAACGCCTGTGCGTCCAAGGGAGGCATCGATCACCCGTGAGCCCCGACGAGCCCGAGCAGCCGGCCGGCGAGCCGAGCCTTCCGCCCCTGCCGGACAGGTCCATGGAGCCGGGGATGCCGACGCCGGGGCCGGCCTGGCACCGGCAGCCGATGCGGCCGGAGGACCGGTCCGCTGAGCCCCCGGGGGAGGCGCCGGGCGCGGTGCCGTACGGCCAAACGCCGGCGGGGGAGCGTGCGGCCGAGCCGGGCGCAGCCGCTAGGGCGGGTGGCGCCGAGGCGGCTCCGCCGTCCGGCCCGCCGCCGGGGACCCTCGCGGCCGGCGAAACCCCTCCCGGCGGAGCCGGCCTGCACGGCGGCCACCTCGCCGCCGGCGTCTTCCTCTTCCTCGGCGGGATCTCGGTGCTCGGCGGCCTGCTCGCCCTGCTCTCCGCCGAGGGTGTCGGCTTCCCGGTCAACTCGATCGGCTGCGGCATCGCCTTCGCCGCCCTCTTCCTGCTCGCCGTCGGCCTGCGCGGCTCGACCCGGCTCGACCCCCTGCGCTCCACCTTCGGGGTCCTGGCCGTCCTCTTCCTCACCGCCTGCTTCGCCTTCGCCGTCGTCACCGGCGACGGCGGCAGCCTGGCCGACCAGGGCCTGCGCATCAAGGCAGCCGGCGCGTCCGCGGTGACCACCGCCGGCATGCTCCTCGTCGCCGTGCTGGTGCCCTCGGCGGTGGCGGCCGGCTTCGCCGTGCTGGCCCTGCAGGCGGCGCTGGTCTTCTCGCTGCTGGCCGCGGGGATGGACTCGGCGAGCCAGCTGGGCGTGTCGGCCCTGGTCGCGGCGGTGGTCTCGCTGATCGTCGCGGTGCGGCTGCCGGCGCTGCGTCCCCATCGCCGGGCGCTGGCCTGGATGCTGAGCGTGGCGGCGCTGCTCGCCGCCGGCGACGCGCTGGGGCCGGCAATCGGCTTCAACGGCGCGGGCGTCGCGGCCAGCGGCGTGCTCGGGATGGCCCTGGCCCTGATCGCCTGGCGCTACCGCCTGGTGGTGCCGGCGATCGCTGCCGTGCCCGCGCTGGGGGTGCTCGAGGCGTACCTCGTCGACCAGGTGGCCAGCGGCACTGACGCCAACGGCCGGGCGGTGGCGATCCTGGTCATCGGCGTGGTGACGCTGCTGCTGGTGGGGCTGGTGGCCGCGGGTTTGCGGGGGCGTGCGCCGGCGGCGCGGCCGGGGCGGGCGTTCCTGCCCGAGGAGTTGTTGCTGGTCGCCGTGGTGGTGCTGGCGCTGATCTCGCTCGGTGAGACGACGCGTAGCCCGATCCCCTTCTTCGGCGGGTCGAGCGGCGGTACCTTCGGCGGCAGCTCGGTCGAACCGCCCACCCCGTTCCCGAGCCTGCCGCCGGGGTGATCTCCTGAGCCGTCCGCGATCGAGTCGCGCGCAGTAGACTGCCGCGAACGGGTGTGTGTGCGCGCCCGAGGCAGCAGGCGAGGGTGAGAGAGTGAGCGAGCGCGACGACCTGCGGGCGGGGGAGGCGCTGCCCGGCGAGTCCCCGCCGGACCCCTTGCCCGAACCTCCCTCCCCGCCGCAGCCTCCCGTTCCCGTCGCGGCGCAACCGCCGGCGCTCCCGCCGTGGCTGCGCAGCCAGGACACCGGCCTCCCGCCTCCCGGCTCCCCCGGACGCGTCGACGCCACCCACCCCGCCCCGGCGGCGCCCGCGCCCGAGCCGTTCCTCCCATCTCCACCCACCCCGACCGCGGCGGGGCCCCTCCTCCCACCCCCGCCAACCACCACCGCGGCTGGCAACGAGCAAGCAGTCGCAACGGCGGCGAGCAACGAGCAAGCAGGCGCAACCGCGGCTGGCAACGAGCCATCGGTGGCAACGCCGCCGCGCCCCTTCGGCGCCGCCATGGCCACCGGCGTCCTGCTCACCCTGGCCGGCGGCTCGGTGGCGGCGGGCGGCATCCTCGGCCTCTGGCAGGCCGAGCAGCCCGGCTTCGCCGTCAAGGCGCTGATCTCCGGCGCCGTCGCGGTGGTGCTGCTCGTCGGCGCGGTGCTGATGCGCCTGGTGCGCGGCAGCGAAGACCTGCGCGGCCTGCTCGCCGTGGTCGGCATCGCCTTCGCCGCGGCCAGCCTCACCTTCGCCTACGACCCCGCCGACGCCGGAGATCACGACAACCTCGTCAAATTCGCGCTGGTCGCCGGAGTTGTGGCCGTGCTTGGCTGGTTCTGCTCGGTGGTGGTGCCGTCCGCCGTGGCCGGACTGCTCGCCGCCGTCGCGCTGCCGGCCGCCGCCGGCGCCGGCGTGTGGCTCGGCGTCGACGCGCCGACGTGGGTCGAGGCCTACGTCGCCGCGCTCGGCACCGGGCTGGCTCTCGCCGCCGTCCTCCCCCGGGTCACCGCGCTGCGCCCGCATGCCACCGGCCTCGGTTGGACGCTGGCCGGCGCCGCCCTGGCCGTCGCCGTGCCCGCCGTCGCGCTGATGACGCGCGGCGACGCCGTGGCGCTCGCCGCGGGCGCGACCGCGAGCGCCGCGCTGCTGGCGCTGGCCGCCCGCCACCGCCACCTGCCAGCCGCCCTCGGCGCGCTGGCCGGCTTCGCCACCCTGGAGAGCGTGCTGATCAGCAGCTTCCTGGTGCAGTCGGGCGGCGGCGACGGGCAGGCGTCACGCCTGGTGGCCGTGGCCATCGCCGGCGCCGCGCTGCTCGTCCTCGTCGCCGCCGCCGTGCTGCTCGACGCGCGCGGTCGCCTCCCGCGGCCGAGCGCGCGTCTGGCCGCGAGCATCGCCGACGTCCTGCTCGTCGCCGCACTGGCGCTGGCCGTGGTGTCGATCTTCACCGGCCCCGGCGAGGTCCCCGTCAAGCCGACGCAGTACATCACCGTCGGCTCGACGGCGACCCACGCGCCGCCCGCCGCGCGCAGCTAGAACAGCGCGCCGGCAACCCTACGCGCTACTTCCCCCCGAGGAAGGGAATCCCGTAGCTCTCCAGCTGCTGCCCCACCGACGAGCTCCACACCTCGGCGATCGCGTCCGCGGTCCAGCCGCCGTCGCGATAGGCCATGCGGATCTCCTGGGGATGCGACCACAGTGAGAGCTTGTCGCCGCCCAGCCCGATGCACTGCCCGGTCACGTCCTTGGCGGCGTCGGAGGCGAGGAACACCAGCAGCGGCGCCACGTCCTCGGGAAGGCCCATGCCCATGCCCTTGCGGATCATGTCGGGCAGCGGCTCACCGCGCTCGGCGGCCTCGACCAGCGGCCCCATGCCGGGGATCGAGGCGATCATCCGGGTGATCGCGTTGGGCACGATGGCGTTGACGGTGATGTTGAACTTGGCCAGCTCCATCGCCCAGGTGCGCGCGTAGGCGGCGATGCCCGCCTTGGCGGCGGCGTAGTTGGTCTGCCCGAAGTTGCCGCGCTGGCCGGCGATCGACGACACCACCACGATGCGTCCGCCCTCGTTCTGCTCGCGCATGCGGATCGCCGCGGAGCGGGCGCAGGTGAAGGTGCCGCGCAGGTGGGTCTCGATGACGGCGTCGAAGTCGTCGTCGGTCATCTTCCACAGCGTCTTGTCGCGGAGGATGCCGGCGTTGGTGCACATGATGTCGAGCCGGCCGAAGGCCTCGACGGCGCGGTTGACCAGGCGGTCCGCAGCCTCGCTGCTGCCCACGCCGACCACCTCGGCGACGGCGCGGCCGCCCGCCTTGGTGATGTCGTCGACAGTGCCCTGGGCGACGTCGCCGTCGATGTCGTTGATGACCACAGCCGCGCCGGCCTGCGCCAGCGCCTCGGCGTACGCACGCCCGATGCCGCGACCACTCCCGGTGACAACGGCGACCTTTCCCTCGAGATTCATCGTTCTACCTAACTCCCTGAAACGGGCATCGCGCCCAAACCCGCGAAAGTGTGCCGGAACCGCTCCTCGACCCGCTCAGCCCTGCAGCTGCGTGCCGGCGATGAGCACGACCAGGACGTAGGCCACCCAGGGGATGCCGTTGAGCGCCAGCCGCGTCCCGCGGGTGCGGCCGTCGTGGACCAGCAGCAGGGTGTAGAGCCCGGTGACCAGGGTCAGGCCGAGGTTGATCACTCCCAGCCGCCCCGGTGACCAGGTGGTGAAGGCCAGCCCCAGCGCGCCCAGCATGCAGGCCTGGAAGGTGACCGCGCCGGCGACGTTGCCGAAGGCCAGCCCGTCGCTGTGCGCGTGGATCCAGAGCACGCTGTTGAGCGTCTCGGGCAGCTCGGTGGCCAGGGGGACGAGCACCAGGGAGAGCAGCAGCGGCGAGATCTTCACCGCGTGCGCGAGGTCCTGCAGCGCGTGCACGAAGACCTCCGCGCCGCCCACCAGCATGGCGATGGCCAGCGCCAGCTGCAGGCTGATCACCCAGGGCTGCGGCAGGCCGGTCCGGTCCTCGTCCCAGCGCAGCAGGTGGAGCGGCTCGGGGAGCTCGTCGGTGGGAATCCCGCTGCGCAGCGTGGCCCGGACGTAGCGCGCGTAGAGCAGCACCAGCAGCACGGCGCAGATCGCTCGCGCCCACTGGGGCAGCACCACCGCGACCAGCAGGATCCAGAAGGCGCCGATGAAGCTGCCCAGGTCGCGCCGCACCTGCGCCGCCTCGACGTGCAGCCGGGTCTGGCTGCGCCGCACCGCCACGGCGAAGCCGGCCACCGCCATGCCCAGGGTGATGAGCAGGAACGGCGCCCCGATCACGGCGCCGACGGCCACCGCGTCGGCGGTGGGGCCGCGGCCGATCAGGGCGACCACGGGCACGGCCGTCTCGGGCAGGGCCGTGCCCAGGGCGGCGAGCAGCGAGCCGGTGGCGCCGCTGCCGAGGTGGAGGCGGTAGCCGGCCCACTCGATGGCGTTGGTGAACAGCTCCGAGCCGGCGACGATGAGCACCAGGCTCACCGCGAACTCCAGCCCCGTCGTCATCGCGCTCCGCCCCCGGTCCGCTGGCGCAGCCGGCGCAGGTCGCCGTCGCGGACCGTGATGCGGGCGGCGTCGAGGTGCTCCAGCAGGGGAACGACCAGGCGGCGGGTCGCGCCGAGCACGTCGCGCAGCTCGGCGACGGTGGCGCCGTCGTGGCTGGCGAGGTGCTGGCTGACCGCCTGCTGCGCCCGCGCGTACGCCGCGGCACCCATCACCACGTCGGCGCTGAGCCGGACCACGCGGCGCTCGTCGATGAGCAGGCGCAGCAGCGGCGCGGTGAGGCCGGCGGCGCGCAGGTCGGCCATGCCGGGCGGGTCATAAGGGCGGGCTTCGAGCAGGGCGACGACGGCGTCGGCGGCGGCGCGCGCGGTGTCGCTGACGGCGCGGCCGCGGCCGGGCAGGGCGAGCGCACCGTCGTGCTCCTCGACGGCACCCTCGGCGCGCAGGCGGCGCAGCGCCTCGGCGCCGATCGCGGCGGTGAGTCGCAGGCGCGAGCGCCACTCCTCGCGGGCCATGCCGGCGCGCAGCGGCTCGGCGTCGTGGTAGGCGGCGAGGACCCGCAGCGCCCGCTGGCGCAGCTCGGCCCAGCGCTCGCGGGCGATCCAGCGCTTCTCGCCGAACGGCATGACGCTGTCGCCGAGCTCGGCGACGGCCGCCTCGACCTGGCGGTGGCCGGCGCCGCTCAGGCGCACCAGGGTGGGCAGGTCGACGCCGAGGCGCTGCTTCCGCAGCTCTTCGAGCACCAACGCGGCCGCCTCGCCACCGGCGCGCCGCTGCAGCGCCTCGGCGACCGCGGGATCGCGCCGCCGGTGCCGCTTCGGCGCCACGTCGAGCACCACCCCGCCACCCACCGTGGCCGCCGGCGTGGCCCGGCGCAGCACGACGTGGTCGCCCGGTGCCGCGACGACCGGCGCGTCGAGGTGGATCTGCGCGAACCCCTCCGCACCGGCTGGCAGTTCGCTGCCCTCCAGCAGCCAGACGCTGCCGGAGAC
Organism: uncultured Actinomycetes bacterium; assembly: GCA_964499205.1. Lineage (GTDB taxonomy): Bacteria > Chloroflexota > Dormibacteria > Aeolococcales > Aeolococcaceae > DASRDZ01. The sequence continues at coordinate 36,090 of CAZCJX010000002.1, forward strand.
CTCCTGGGTGCCGAGGTAGAGCATCACCGGGCCGCGGTGGCGCAGCGGCGCCGGCGAGTCGTCGAGCACGCGGACGCGGAGGTCGAGGCGGTTGGCCGGCACCAGGGTGCCCGGCAGCACCAGGGCCATGCCGTGGTGCAGGTCGGAGACCTCGACGCCGCCGAGGTTGACCGCGGTGCGCCGCCCCGGCTCGGCGCGCTGCACCTCGTCGCCGTGGTGCTGCAGGGTGCGCACCCGGGCGCGCAGGCCCGGCGGCAGCACCAGCACCTCGTCGCCGGTGTGCAGGCGGCCGCCCTCCAGGGTTCCGGTCACGACCGGCCCGAACCCGGGCAGGGCGAAGGCGCGGTCGACGAACAGCCGGGGCCGGCCGCGGTCGGGTCGCGCGGGCACGCCCCGCAGCTCGCACTCCACGGTGCGTGCCAGCTCGTCCAACCCCTGGCGCGTCACCGCCGAGCAGGCGACGATCGGCGCGCCGCGCAGGGGCGATGCGGCGATCACCTCCTCGACCTCGGCGCGGGCCAGCTCCAGCATCTCGGCGTCGACCAGGTCGCACTTGCTCAGCGCCACCACCGCGCGCGAGGCGCCGAGCAGGCCGCAGATGGCCAGGTGCTCGCGGGTCTGCGGCATGACGCCCTCGTCGGCGGCGACCACCAGCAGCACCAGGTCGATGCCGTGCGCCCCGGCCAGCATGGTGCGGATGAAGCGGCGGTGCCCCGGCACGTCGACGACGCCGACGCGCTCGCCGCCGGGGAGCGTCCAGGCGGCGAAGCCCAGCTCGATGGTCATGCCCCGCCGCTTCTCCTCGGCGAGGCGGTCGGGGTCGGTCCCGGTCAGGGCGAGCACGAGGCTGGACTTGCCGTGGTCGACGTGGCCCGCGGTGCCGACGACGTGCTGCACGACGGCCGACGGTACACGCGGAGAACACCGCCCCGCGACTCGCCCGGGCTAGCGGGGACGGCGCAGGGCGTCCACGATCACCGCCAGCCAGCGGGCGCCGAAGAAGAGGACGTGGCGCAGGCTGACGGGCTGGACCCGGTGCACCGGCGGCGCGCCGGCGGCGGCGGCGACCGCGTCGGCGACGCGCTGGTGGATCCAGGGGAAGGTGGTGTGGGGGAGGTGCCGCGGGTCGACGAAGCGCACGCGCAGCGCCTCGATGCTGCGCCGCCACTCGCCGCCGGTGATCTCGCCGATGTAGACGGCGTCGCTGGTGCGGCGCAGGCCGTCCCAGGTGTAGACGCCGGCCAGCCCGGTGACCCGGACGGTGTAGCCGGTCTCCTCCTCCGCCTCGCGGGCGGCGGCCAGGGCGGGGTCCTCGCCGGGGTCGCAGTGGCCGCCGGGCAGCTCCCAGCCGGGCGGCCAGGGGCGGAGCTGGACCAGCACCCGGCCGTCGCGGACCAGGGCGAGCTGAGCCCCGGTGATCGGCAGGAGGGCGCCGTCGACGGTGACGGTGGGGCGCTGCCTCACCCGGCGCGGTGGACGGTCTGCCAGGCGCCGCGCACGGCGTCGAGCAGCGGCGCCTCGTCGTCGCCGAGCACGGTGCGGGGGTCGAGCCAGACCAGGCCCTGCTCGGCGCGGGCGACCACGGGTGGCTGCTGGGCGCGCAGGGCGACGAGGAGCTGGCCGGTGCGACCGGGCAGGGTGAGGCAGGTGGTCGGCAGGGTGGTGCCGGGCAGCGAGCCGCCGCCGGCGGCGCTGTCGGCGCTGGCCGTGCCGGCGGGGATGCCCTCCTCGCGCAGCGCGTCGCACCAGCGCTGGGCGGTGGCGGCGAGATCGGCGGCGTTCCGGCGCAGCATCTGTTGCACCGGCACGCTCTCCGCCGCGTCGCCGCGCAGGTGGGCGGCGAGGGTCGCGCCGAGCGCCGCGAGCACCATCTTGTCCGGACGCACCGCGCGCATCAGGGGATGGCGGCGCAGCCTGGCGATGAGCTCGGCGCGACCGGCGATCAGTCCCGCCTGCGGGCCGCCGCACAGCTTGTCGCCGCTGGCGGTGACGATGTCGGCGCCGTCGCCGATGCACTGCTGCAGCACCGGCTCGCCGGCGAGCTGGGGGGCGACGGCGGCGTGGTCGGCGAAGGCGCCGCTGCCGGCATCCTCGATGAGCAGCAGGCCGTGCCGCCGGGCCACCGCGGCGACATCGGCGGTGGTGGGGCGCTCGGTGAAGCCGACGATGGCGAAGTTGGAGGGATGCACGCGCACGATGGCGCGGGTGCGCGCGGCGACCGCCTGCTCGTAGTCGGACGCGCGGGTGCGGTTGGTGGTGCCGACGTCGACCATGCGCGCGCCGCTCAGCCGCATCACCTCGGGGACGCGAAAGCCGCCGCCGATCTCCACCGCCTCGCCGCGCGACACCAGCACCTCGCCGCCCTTGCACAGCGCGCTCAGGGTGAGCAGCACCGCCGCCGCGTTGTTGGTGGTGACCAGCGCGTCCTCGGCGCCGCAGAGAGTCGCCAGCAGCGCGCGCACGTGGTCGTGGCGGGAGCCGCGTGCACCGCTGTGCAGGTCGAGCTCGAGGTCGGAGTAGCCGGCGGTGGCTGCCTGCACGGCGTCGCGCGCCGCCTGCGACAGCGGCGCGCGGCCGAGGTTGGTGTGCACCACGATGCCGGTGGCGTTGATCACCCGGCGCGGGCCGGGCTGCAGGCGCGCGGTGAGCCACTCCGCAGCGGCAGCCGCCAGCGCGTCGTCGTTCTCGTGCAGCGATGTGCCGGCGAGCCTGCGCTCGCGCTCGGCGTCGATCACGGCGCGCACCGCGGTGACCAGCGCGGTGGTGCCGTGCCAGGGCGCCAGCCGTTGGTGCGCGGCGAGCCGGTCCACCGACGGCAGGTCGCGCGGCAGCACCCTACGTCCCTGCAGGTGGTGGGAAGAGCATCCACAGACGCGGCAGATCGGCGCCGAAGAATGGCGATGCGCCCACCACCGTGGTGAAGATCGTGTCGTTGACATGCATGATCAGCGACCAGAGCGGGTTGTTGGCGCCGCCGGTGGCGAGCGGGATGCCGATGAGGAAGGCGAAGGCGAGCAGGTACACGATCTGCCGGTTGCGATCGATGAGGTGGAACAGTTCGGGAACGGCCCGGCCGAAGAGCCCACGCGCCACCGTGTACCCGTCCAACGGCGGGATCGGAATGCTGTTGAAGACGAACAGCACCACGTTGATGAAGAACGCTTCGGCGAGGAAGAGGTAGAGGATCACGTCGGCGCCACCATGGCCGAAGGTGAGGAACAGGTGCGGCTCGTTGCCGTACAGGCCGGGCACGAAGGCGTCGGTGACGACGCGCCCGGTGAGGCCTGGGCCGGAGACCAGCAGGAGCACCCGCAGGGCCAGGCCGAAGATGCCGGCGAGGACGAGGTTGGTGAGCGGTCCTGCGGCGGCGACCAGCGCCTGCTGGGTGGCCGTCCGGATGTATGCGGTGCTGAACGTCACCGGCTTGGCCCAGCCGAATCCCGCGGTGATGAGCAGGCCGAAGCCGATGGGGTCGATGTGTTGCCGCGGGCTCAGCGTCATTCTTCCCATGCGCCGCGGCGTGGGGTCGCCCAGCCGGACGGCCGCCGCGGCATGGGCGAGCTCATGGAGGACGAAGCCGATGATCAGCCCGGGCAGCGCGTAGAGCAGATAGGCGACGTACTCGGCGATCGATGCGCTCATGGGGGGCTTGGCTTACTCCAGCTCGATCTTCACCGGCCGCCGCGACTCGCGGCGCGCCTTGCGCTCCTCGGTCTGCACGTGCCGCGCGTGGTGCTCGATGGTCGCCTTGACGGCGAGGAACAGCTCGGCCTGCGCCTTGATGAGGTGCGCCTGCGCCTCCGGCGGGATCAGCTCGGAGAACGCCGTCCCGGCCAGCTGCGCCGCCTCGGCGGCGAGGCGACCGGGACACATGGTGCAACGGTCGTCGCTCAGCTCTTGGCACTCCCGAAGGTGATGCGCAGCATGCCCTCGTCGAGGCGGGCGCCGCGGGTGACCCGGCCGCGCAGCGAGCGCGGCAGCGAGATCTCCCGCTTGTACGGTCCGACGGTGACGAAGAGCTCGTCCTCGCGGTGGGTCAGCTCGATCTCGTCCTTGCTGACGAAGGGAAGATGCAGCAGCAGCTCGTACTCGCTGCCCTTCTTGCTGATGCGCTGGGGCACCGAGTGGTAGTAGATCTCGGCGGGATCGCGGTCGCCGAAGATCGATTCGGACATCTCGGCCAGGGCGTCGACGCCGACGATCTCGTGGTCGAAGAGCTTGGTGCGCACAATGGGCACCGGCGAGAACGCCGATTCGACCACGCTGTCGTAGCGCTGCTGCGCGGCGCGCCAGGACGCGAAGTAGCTGTCGGTCACCTCGGGCGGCAGCACCCGGTTCACCACCACCAGGTCGACCAGGTAGTCGTAGAGGCTGAGGTAGGTGAAGGCGCGCTGCGCCTCCTTGACCACCATCTTCTCCAGGTTGAGCACCAGCCGCACCGTGCAGTTCTTGGGGTCGCCGAGCACCTTCTTCATGCCCTCGAGGTCGAGCAGCAGGTCCTTGACGCTGCCGAAGATGTCGTCCGAGGGAAGCGGGATGTTGACGAACGGCTGCACCATCGGCCGCGCCACCTTCATCACCCGGCGCTCGATGGGGAAGATCTTGTTGAGGTACCACTTGGCCACATCGGGAAACGCCAGCAGCTGCAACGTCTCGCCGGTGGGCGCGCAGTCGACCACCAGCACGTCGTACTCGCCACGCCGCTGGTGATGCCTGATCCACATCAGGCTGGCCACCTCCTCCATCCCCGGCGGCGAGGCCAGCTCCTCGGCGACGATGTCGTCGACGCCCTGCGAGGCGAACAGTGCCGTGAGGTAGTCGTGGATGCGGTCCCAGTGGTTCTCCAGCTCGTGGAGCGCATTGACCTCCTGGGCCCAGAGATTGGGCTCGATCTCGACAGGATGGTCGGCGATCTCGACGTCGAGGCTGTCGCCCAGGCTGTGCGCCGCGTCGGTGCTGATCACCAGGGTGCGATAGCCGAGGCGTGCGCAGCGGACCGCGGTGGCGGCCGCGACGGACGTCTTGCCGACGCCGCCCTTGCCCGTGTAGAGGATGACTCGCATTGGCTTCCGTCAGCCCGCGCGGCGACGCGCCGGCCGCGAGGTCACTTGACGATCGCGTTGATGACGAAGTTGGCGACGACGATGAGCACGATCATCAGTCCCGCGATGATCAGCACCCGCCGCAGGTCGCCGGGGACGTAGGGAACGCGGTCGAAGGGGATGGCGGCGTCGTCGGGCGGCAGCGGCTCGAACATCGCCGCCGTGTTCTGGGCGCGACCGCCGCGGGGCCGCTGGCCGGGGCGCTGCGCCACCGCGGTGGCTCCCGCCGCTGCCGCGGCGGCGTTGGGATCGATGCGCCCGACCCTTCGGCGCTCGGTGGACGTGCCGGCGCTGGTGCCCGTGCCCGCACCGTTGGCGGCGGGTTGCGCCCGCTCCACCTCCGGGGGCGGCAGCGGCATGGGGCCGTCGCTCTCGGGGACGGGCAGCGCGCCGCTGGCGTAGTCGTCCGGGGAGCCGTCGAGGTCGACGTCGGGCAGGTCGACAGCGGGCGCCGGCGCGCCCTGGCCCCGCGACATCGGCGCCTGGGGCTGGGGCCGTCTCGGCTGCTGCTTGCGTGCCGGCGGACGCTTCGACTTCTTCGCCATGGTGCGGCCGTGAAGGGTAGCAGGAGCCGCCGTTGGGGAGGCAGGAATGGCTGTCCCGGCGGCAGTCGGATTGGCGCTCGGTGGCGCGCTGCTTCGCGAGCGCCGAACGCTTGACCGCCGCAACATGCTGGGGTACCATTCCGCGCGGACCACAAGATGTGGGCTGCACCCGCACAGTTCGGGTCCACAGGCAGCAGGCGCCGGGCTCGCCCACCAGCCCCAACCGACCGTTCGTGCAACGGCCACCGTTATCCGGCGTTCTGCTGCCTGTGCGGACCTGAAGAGATTCCAAGCTTGTCCGACCAACCTTGGAATTCGCCCCTGGAATTCCAAGGATCAGCGCGCCTGGCGATGGGTCCCCAGGCGGCTCGACTGGCGTCGTTGCGAGGCCTTCGCCGGCGGCTCGACCACGGTGATCGCCGCGGCCGGGGTGGCCAGGCGCCGCTCCACCGCGTCCACCATGTCGAACACCTCGTTGGCAGCCCAGGCTCGGCGGTATCGCGAGGTGCTGAGGCTGCGGATGATCCCCGCCTCTTCCAGCTGCAGCAGCGCGGTTCGCGCCGCCTCGTGCGACACGCCGAACATCTCCTGCACCGCGGCGGTGTCGACGATCGGCGTGCCAGCCAGCCGTTCGATGAGCCGCGCGGCCGTCGAGCCCTGCCGCGGCCGGCCTGCGGCTTCGAGCCACCGCTCCCGCTGCGCTGCCACCTCGTCGGCGAGACCCAGCGCTGTCTGTGCCGCGATCGTCGTCGAGCGGGCGAACATCGAGATCCACTCCGAGACGCCGCCATTGCGGAAGGCGGTGAGGCCCGCGATGTAGCCGCGGCCGTTGGCGGCGAGCACCAGGCTGATCGGCGGCACGAAACGCGGCGCCAGGCCACGCCGCACCAGCACCGCATGGATCAGGCAGCGGCCGATGCGCCCGTTGCCGTCACCGAAGGGATGGATGACCTCGAACTGGGCGTGGGCCACGGCAGCCTGCACCACGGCCGGCATGTCGTCGCGAGCGACGAAGCGAACCAGGTCCTGCAGCAGGTCGGGGACCAACTCGGGCGGCGGTGGCACGAAGGCGGCGCCGACGGGATTCCAGTCGTTGCCGCCGATCCAGTTCTGCGTGGTGCGCACGGTCCCGGCGATCTGCGACTCGTCGGTTGCTTCGAGCAGGACGCGATGCATCGCCACGATGTCGTCCACCGCGAGCCGCCGCGGCGTGCGCGCGCGGGCGATGGCCGCCTCCATGGCGTGGACGTTGTTGACGACTTCGCGCGCAACCCGGTCATGCACCGTCGCGTCGAAGGCGACGCGGGCGAGGCGCTTCTGGCCGACGCGCAGCCCCTCGATGCGCGACGAGGCGTTGCTCTCGGCGCGCAGCAGCAGCGATGCCATCGAGTCGAGGCCAGCGATGGCGGTGGCGCGGTCCTGCAGGGCTTGCACCGCCTTCTCGGCGTCGACCACCTCCTGGGCGGTGGCCGCACCGACCAGCAGGTCGAGGTGGGCGACCGGGTCCGGGACGAACGCCTGGTACGAACCGCCGACCCTGGCCACCTTGGACGGGGCACCGGGGACGCCGGGCCAGCGGGCTCTGACGTAGTGGGACATGGGGCCAACCTTGGAATTCGAGCGTCAATTCCAAGGATAGACCAAGTTCCTTGGATTGCCTAGCCGGGATTCCAAGGTTGTTCTTGCCGGCCTGGGACGCTCAGACGTTGAAGCGGAAGTGCATCACGTCGCCGTCCTGGACGAGGTAGTCGCGGCCCTCGAGGCGGAGGCGGCCCTGCTCGCGGACGGCGGCGTAGGAGCCGGCGGCGATGAGGTCGGCGGCGGACACCACCTCGGCGCGGATGAATCCCTTGGCGAAGTCGGTGTGGATCTCGGCGGCGGCGTCGAGGGCGGTCTCGCCGCGGCGCACGGTCCAGGCGCGCACCTCCTTCTCGCCGGCGGTGAAGAAGGTGATCAGGGCGAGGAGGTGGTAGGCGGAGCGGGCCAGACGGTTGAGGCCGGGCTCCTCCAGGCCCAGGGAGGCGAGGAACTCGCGCTGGTCCTCGGCGTCGAGCTCGGACAGCTCCGACTCGATGCGCGCCGACACGGCCACCGCCTCGCCGCCGCTGCGCTCGGCGCGCTCCTCGACGCGCCGCAGCACCGCGGCGCCGGCCGGGTCGTTCTCGTCGACGTTGGCCACAACCAGGATGGGCTTGGCGGTGAGCAGGAAGAGGTCGCGCAGCGGTGCCTGCTGCTCCTTGGTGAGGCCCATGGTGCGCACCGGCTGGCCGGAGTCGAGGTGCTCGCGGACCCGGCGCAGCACGGCGATGTCCTCCTCGGCGTGGTCCTTCTGCAGCCGCGAGGTGCGCTCCGACCTGTCGAGGCGCTTGGTCACCGATTCGAGGTCGGCGAGCTGCAGCTCCAGCTCGAGCAGGTCGATGTCGCGCACGGGGTCGACCGAGCCCTCGACGTGGGTGACGTCGGGATCGTCGAAGCAGCGGACCACCAACGCGACGGCGTCGGTCTCGCGGATGTGGCCGAGGAACTGGTTGCCCAGGCCCTCCCCGCGGGAGGCGCCGCGCACCAGGCCGGCGATGTCGGTGAAGGTCACCGTGGTGGGGATGACCCGCGGAGGGTTGAAGATCGCGGCGAGCTGCTCGAGGCGGGGGTCGGGGACGGGCACCACGCCGGTGTTGGGCTCGATGGTGGTGAAGGGGTAGTTGCCCACCGCCGCCCCGGCCCGCGTCAACGCGTTGAAAAGGGTCGACTTCCCGGCGTTGGGCAGGCCGACGATGCCGACGCTCAGACCCATGTCAGGAATCCGCCGCGGAGATGTGGCCGACGACCGCGCGCAGGCGGGACTCGAGCCGCTGGCGGGTGAGAATCAGCCGCGCGCCGCACCCGGCGCAGGAGAGGCGGACGTCGAGCGCGACATGGGTGATCACGAAGCGGTCCGAGCCGCACACATGAGGCTTCTTGAGCTGGACGATCTGTCCGGCTGCCGGTCCTTCCACACCCTCACAGCTCGTCGAGCTGGTACGCGCGGTGGAGCGCCTGCACCGCGGGACGCACGTCGTCGCGCTTGATGATGCAGGTGATGCGGATCTCGCTGGTGCTGATCAGCTCGATGTTGATGCCCGCGTCGGCAAGGGTGCGGAACATCGTCGCCGCGATGCCCGGCGTGTTGAGCATCCCCGTGCCCACCACCGACACCTTGGCGATGTCCGCGGTGGCCTCGTACCCGTCCGCGCCGACCGACGCGGCGATCGACGACACCAGTGGCTCGGCCTGGCGCAGATCGGATTCGGCGAGGGTGAAGGAGAGGTCGGTGGTGCCGTCGTGGCCGATGTTCTGCAGGATGACGTCGACGTTGATGTGATGCTCGGCGAGCGGCCCGAAGATGCCGGCCGCGATGCCCGGCCGGTCGGGGACGCGCAGCAGCGTCACCTTGGCGACGTCCGTCTCGTGGGCGATGCCCCGGACCTTCTGGCGATCTTCCAACTTCGGATGCCTGCAGATGACCGTTCCGGGCGAGTCGTCGAAGGACGCCTTCACCCAGATCGGCATGTCGTACGCCTCGCCGATCTCGACGGCGCGCGGGTGCATCACCTTGGCGCCGACGGCGGCGAATTCTAGCATCTCCTCGTAGGAGATCTCGGGGATGGGAACCGCCTCGGACACCAGGCGGGGATCGGCGGTGAACACGCCGCGCACGTCGGTGTAGATCTCGCACTGCGACGCGCCCAGCGCCGCCGCCAGGGCCACCGCGGTGGTGTCGGAGCCGCCGCGGCCGAGGGTGGTGATGTCGAGCTGCTCGGTGACGCCCTGGAATCCCGCGATCACCGCGACCCGGCCGCCGGCGAGGGCGTCGACGATGCGCTCGGGGACGATGTCGACGATGCGCGCCTTGCGGTACGCGCCGCTGGTGCGGATGCCCGCCTGCAACCCGGTCAGCGAGATCGCCGGCGTGCCGATGGCGCACAGCGCCATGGCCAGCAGCGGCGCGGTGATCGTCTCGCCGGTCGACAGCAGCATGTCCATCTCGCGCGACGGCGGCGAGTCGGTGATCTGGTGGGCCAGCTCGATCAGCTCGTCGGTGGTGTGCCCCATGGCGCTGACCACCACGCAGACGCCGTCGACGCCGTCGAGCGACAGGGTGCGCTGCACCCGCTGCGCCACGTTGCGGATCTTCTCCGGCGTGGCCACGCTGGTGCCGCCGTACTTCTGGACGACATAGGCCATTACGCGCTCACCTCGACGCGAGCACCCCAGTTGCGCACGCGGGAGACGATGCACCTTCCCGGGACTCCGCAGGAGGACATGGCGTCGGCGACCGGCTGGGGATCGGCGTCGGTCAGCGCCACCACGGAGGGTCCCGCGCCGCTCAGCGCTGCACCCCTGGCGCCGGCGTCGCGCGCCGCCTCGATCAGCGCCGGAAGCGCCGGGAACAGCGCGGTGCGCGCGGGTTGGTGCCAGCGATCCTCCATGGCGGTGCCCAGCAGCGACCAGTCGCGGGTGGCCGCGGCGCGGACCCACAGGCCCACGCGGGCGGCGTTGAACACGGCGTCCGGCATGGTCACCGCTCCGGGCACGACGCTCCGCGCCAGCCGGGTCTCCAGCTCCATGTCGGGAACGAAGAGGACCGCACGCAGCTCGTCGGAAAGCTCCAGGTTCACCGTCGGCGCACCCGGGGTGACGATCACCAGCCCGCCGAAGAGCGCGGCGGCGGCGTTGTCGGGGTGGCCTTCGATGCCGCTCACCCAGTCGAGGATGCGCTGCTCGTCCCACGGCGCGGCGTGCAGGGCCGTCGCGCACAGCACGCCGGCGAGCGCCGCCGCCGCCGACGATCCCAAGCCGCGCCGGAAGGGAATCCGGTTGACACACTCGATGTGCAGCCCGTCGGGCAGCACGCCCAGCTCCGCGCAGGTCGCGGTGTAGGCTCGAGCCACCAGGTTGCGCGCAGGATCGCGCAGCTCCTCGGGCGCGTCCGGGCCCGGGTCGATGACGATGCCCGCCTCGCCGGTCTGCCGCGCCACCACCTCGTTCTGCAGCTCCAGGGCAAGCGCCAGCACGTCGAAGCCGGGGCCCAGGTTGGCCACCGTCGCCGGGACGGCGATGCGGACCTGCATCTACAGCTTGAGCAGCCGGGCGATGTTGTCGACGTCCTCGTCGACCGACACCGGGGCGGCCAGCTCCTTGCGCGCCGCGTCGGGATCCTTGAGCCCGTTGCCCGTCAGCACGCACACCGCCGACGACCCCGGCGCCACCGCGCCGCTGCGCACCGCCTTGACCAGCACCGCGAGCGATGCGGCCGAGGCCGGCTCGGCGAACACACCCTCCGACGAGGCCAGCAGGCGCTGCGCCGCCAGGATCTCGCCATCGGTGACCGAATCGATCAGCCCCTCGGACTCGTCGCGCGCCGCCTCCGCCTGCTGCCAGGAGGCCGGGTTGCCGATGCGGATCGCCGAGGCCACGGTGCGCGGCTTCTCCACCGGGTGGCCCAGCACGATCGGTGCCGCCCCCTCGGCCTGCCCGCCGATCATGCGCGGCAGCCGGGAGGACAGCCCGTCGCGGTGGTACTCGCGGAAGCCCTTCCAGTAGGCGGTGATGTTGCCCGCGTTGCCCACCGGGATGGCCAGCACGTCGGGCGCGTCGCCGAGCTCGTCGACGACCTCGAACGCCGCCGTCTTCTGCCCCTCGATGCGGTGTGGGTTGACGCTGTTGACCAGGGTCACCGGGTAGCGCTCGCAGAGGTCGCGCACCGCCTGCAGGGCGCGGTCGAAGTTGCCATTGATGGCCAGAACCTTGGCCCCGTAGACCTGCGCCTGCACCAGCTTGCCGTGGGCGATCTTGCCGCTCGGCACCACCACGATGGCCCGCAGGCCGAAGCGCGCGGCGTATGCCGCCGCCGACGCCGAGGTGTTGCCCGTCGAGGCGCAGACGATCGCCTCCGACCCCGCCTCGATGGCCTTGGCCACCGCCATGACCATGCCGCGGTCCTTGAAGGACCCGGTCGGGTTGAGCCCCTCGAACTTGAAGTGCAGCGAGCCCAGGCCCAGCTGCCGGCCGATGGTGCGCGACTCGATGCAGGGCGTGCCGCCCTCGTTGAGGGTGATGCGCGGCGTGCGCTCGGTCACCGGCAGGCGATCCGCGTAGCGCAGGATCACCCCTGGGTGGGGCGGCGGTGTGTGAGTGGGAGCGGTGGGCACGGTCTCGATGGTCATGCGTCGACGGGAAGGGCGCGCAGGAAGGCGGCGACCGCGTAGACGGTGGGCAGGGCGTCGAGCCGCTGCCGCGCCTGCTGCAGCGCCTCCTCGCGCGCGGGGTGGGTGAGGATCACCAGCTCGGCGGCGGCGTGCTCGACGATCAGCGACTTCTGCACGATCGAGGAGATGCTGACGTCGAGCGAGCCGAGGATGCTGGTGACGTCGGCGAGCACGCCGGGCTTGTCGGCGACGTGCAGCCGGATGTACGCCGCCGTGCGCACCTCCGACATCGGCAGCAGCGCGCGCTGCCGCGAGAAGTCGACGGCGATGCGGTTGTCGACGCCCTTGCGCAGCGAGAGCACCAGGTCGAGGATGTCGCCCACCACCGCGCTCGCCGTCGGGCGCCCGCCCGCGCCCTGCCCGTAGAGCAGCACGCGGCCCACCAGGTCGCCGTCGATGACCACCGCGTTGTACGCGTCGTGCACCGCGGCCAGCAGGTGCGACTGGGGGATGCAGGTGGGGTACACGTGCGCCTCGACGTGTCCGTTGCTCGCCTGCGCGAAGGCGAGCAGCTTGATGGCGTAGCCCAATTCCGCCGCGTAGCGGAAGTCGACGGGGTCGAGCGCGCGGATGCCCTCGCGATGCACGCAGGCGGGATCGATGCGGGTGCGAAAGGCGATCGAGGACATGATGGTCAGCTTGAAGGCGGCGTCGTAGGCCTCGACGTCGTAGGTGGGATCGGCCTCCGCGTAGCCGAGGCGCTGCGCCTCGGCGAGGGCGTCGTCGAAGCTCTGGCCGTCGATGGCCATGCGGTCGATGATGAAGTTGGTGGTGCCGTTGATCACCGCCTCGATGCGCGAGATCTCGTTGGCCAGCAGGTCGATCTTGAAGGTGCTGATCAGCGGGATGCCGCCGCCGACGGCGGCCTCGAAGTACACGTCGACGCCCTTCTCCCGGGCCAGCTCGAGCAGCGCCGGGCCGTGGTGCGCCATCACCTCCTTGTTGGCGGTGACCACCGCCTTGCGGGCACTGATGGCGCGCTCGATGTAGCTGCGCGCCGGCTCCATGCCCCCCATCACCTCGACCACGACACTGATCGAGGGATCGTCGAGGATGTCGCCGGCGTCGGTGGTGAGCACCTCGGGGCGCGGCGTGTAGGCACGCTCCTTCGCCGGGTCACGCACCAGGACCCGGGCCAGCTCGACGGCCACGCCGGTCCGCTCGGTGATCAGCGCGCTGGCCGAGTCGAGCCGCTCGGCCACCTGCGCGCCCACGGTGCCCAGGCCGAGCAGGCCGATGCGGATCGCGGTCATGGTCCGCCGGATTGTAGAGGGGCGCCTTCCGACGATGCCTCGCCGCTGACCCGTCGCAGAGCGACAACGAAGCCCGCCGCCGGGCCCGGTGGCTCCGTAGCATTGCGCCGCCCTGATCGCCGACGCCCCTCCCCACCGTCCCGCCGGTTCACCCCGGGGGCGTCGCCTGCCCGGACCCGCCTGGCCCCGCCGGCGCTCGACCTGGCTGCCGCCGTTCGCCCTGCTGCTGCTCTACACCGGGCTCGCCTTCCTCCTCTTCGCCCCCGCCTGGGCTCACCCAAGCGGCGTGCTGGTCGGCAACCAGGTCGACAGCGGGCCGCACGCCTGGTTCCTCGCCTGGGGCCCGTACGCGCTCGGCCACGGCCACAACCCGCTGTTCACCGACTACCTCGGGGCGCCCCACGGGGCCAACCTCGCCTGGAACACGCCGGTGCTGGTGCCGGGCCTCGCCTCCTGGCCGGTCAGCGCCCTGGCCGGGCCGGTGGCCGCCTTCGACCTGGTGCTGACGCTGGGCCCCGCGCTCACCGCCTTCGTCGCCCACCTCGCCTTCCAGCGCTACACGCAGAGCCGGGCGGCCGCCGCGCTCGGCGGCCTGCTGGTGGGCTTCTCGCCCTACCTGCTGGCCCACGCCGCCGCCGGGCACAGCAACCAGGTCACCGCCCTGACCGCGCCCCTGCTGCTGCTCCTCGTCGACTCCCTGGTGATCCGCCAGCGTCGCTCGCCCTGGGTGCTGGGGCTGGCGCTCGGCGTCCTGGCCGCGGCGCAGATGTACATCGCCGAGGAGATGCTCGCCGGCGAGGCGCTCGCCGCCGCGGTCGGCCTGCTGGTGCTGGCCGCCGTCGCCGGGACGCCGCTGCGCCGCCTCATGGCCCGGCGCGTGGCGACCAGCGTCGTGCAGGCGTTGCTGGCGGCGCTGCCCGTCTTCGCCCTGGCCACCGCGCCGCTGCTGCTCACTCAGTTCTTCGGCCCCATGCGGATCACCGGCGGCGTCCAGCCGCGCGGCCGCTACGTCACCGACCTGGCCAACCTCGTCGTCCCCACCCACCTCCAGGCACTCGCGCCCGGCGCCGCCACCTCGATCAGCGACCGCTTCACCGGCAACCTCGGTGAGTGGGGCGGCTACCTCGGGCTGCCGCTGCTGCTGGTCCTCGCCGCGGTGGCCGCCTGGCAGTGGCGCCGCCTCGCCGTGCGCTGGGCGGCCCTCACTGCCCTGGCCATGGGGGTGCTCTCGCTCGGCCCGAGCCTCCACGTCGCCGGCCACGACACCCACATCCCCCTGCCCTGGCGCCTGCTCGGCCACCTCCCCCTGCTCGACAGCGCCCTGCCGGCGCGACTCTTCCTCTTCGCCGTCATCCCCTGCGGGCTGCTCCTCGCCCTCGGCGCCGATGCCCTGCTCATCCAGCCCCGCCGCCGTTCCCTGGGCGGGGCCGGCCTGGTCGCCCTGGCCGCCATCGCGGCCACCCTGGCACCCGCGCTGCCCTTCCCCACCCGCCCCACGGCCACGCCCGCCTTCTTCACCGGCGCCGCCGTGCGCGCCCTCCCCGCCGGCTCCACCGCCTACGTCCTGCCCTCGATCACCCCCGACGTGATGCTCTGGCAGCTGCAGTCCGGCATGCGGTTCCGCATGCTCGGCGGCTGGTACTTCTCACCCGACGCCCAGGGCCACGTCCACGACGGCCCCGCCCCCACCCCGCTGTTCACCGCCGTCGACCACGTCGAGCACAGCGGCACCGTCCCCGCCCTCAGCGACGCCGAGCGGGCGACCTACCGCACCGAGCTGCGCGGCGACGGCGTCACCTCCATCGTCGTCACTCCCAACGAGCCCCACGCCGCCGCGGTCACCCAGTTCTTCACCGAACTGACCGGAACTCCGCCGCACGACGCCGGCGCCGGCACCCTCTACTGGGCCGCGTTGCAGCTCTAGCTGATCAGGTGCCGCTTCCACGCCGTCAGCACCGCGGCGGCCCGGTCGTTGCAGCCGAGCTTGGCCAGAATGTTGCTGACGTGGGTCTTCACCGTGTTCTCGCTGACGAAGAGCTTCTCGGCGATCTGCGCGTTGCTGTGCTGCGCCGCCATCAGCTCCAGCACCTCCAGCTCGCGGCTGGTCAATCCCTCGCGGGCCTTGGCCTGGTCGGCGATCTGCGGGTCGAGCAGCGACTCGCCCCGGTGCACGGCGCGGATCGCTGCCGCCAATTCCTCGCGTGAGGCGTCCTTCAACAGGTAGCCGCGCGCCCCGGCGCGCAGCGAGGGAAAGATGTAGTCCTCGTCGCGATAGGTGGTCAGCACGATCACCCGCGCCGCGGGGTCCTCCTCGCGGATGCGCCGCATCGCCTCGATGCCGTCGACGTTGGGCATCTGCACGTCCATGAGGATGATGTCCGGCTTGGTCTCGCGCGCCTGGGCCACCGCCTCGGCGCCGTCGGCAGCGCGGCCGACGATGACGAAGTCGTCCTCGATCTCCAGCATGGTGCAGAGCCCGTGGCGCACCACGGGATGGTCGTCGGCGACCAGCACGCGGATCATCAGGCCGGCACCGAGACCGACACCGGCACCGCGGCCTCGCCGAGCGGCAGCCGCACCGCCACCCGGGTGCCCTCGCCGGCCGCGCTGGTGACCTCCAGCACGCCGCCCGCCTGCCGGGCGCGCTCGCCCATGCCGACCAGCCCGAAGCTGCCCGGCTGCGGCGCCGCCTTGCTGTCGAAGCCGTCGCCGTCGTCGGACACGCAGATCTCCAGGGCGCCGTCGCGCCGCGCCAGGCTGACCTCGCAGCGCCGCGCGTGGCTGTGCCGGGCGACGTTGGCCAGCGCCTCCTGGACGATGCGGAACAGGGCCACCTCGGCGGCCGGCTCCAGCGGCAGCGGGTGGGGCAGGCCATCGACGCGGATCCGCGCGGGGATGCCGCTGTACTGCCGCCAGCGCCGCACCTCGCGTTCCAGCGCCGCCACCAGCCCGGTCGCCTCCAGGGTCGCCGGGCGCAGGTTCCACACCGAGCGGCGTGCCTCCTGCAGCGCCGAGCGGGCCAGGTCGCGCGCCGCCACCACCACCGCCCCGGCGCGCCCCGGGCTGCGCTCGACGAAGGCCTCGGCGGCCTCCAGCTGCAGCACGATGGCGGTGAGCTGCTGGGCGAGGGTGTCGTGGATCTCGCGGGCCAGACGGGTGCGCTCCTCGAGCACGGCCAGCTCGCGGCCCTCGGCGGCGAGCTCGACGGTGCGCAGGGCCAGGCCGACCTGGTCGGACACCGCGCCGAGCAGGGTGCGGGTGCGCTCGGCGAGGTGGGTGCCGGGCTGGCAGGCCACCGCCAGGGCGCCGAGGTCACCCTCGCTGGTCTGGAAGGGCAGGCCGACCAGCAGGGGGTCGGTCCGCTCGCCGTGCTGGATGGCCACGCCGTGCTCGCGCAGCGCGGTGCGGGCCACCTCGCAGAGCGCCTCGTCGTCGAGCTGCTCGTCGGGCACCTCGGGCGCCCAGCGGCGCTGCTCCTCCAGCGTTCCGCCCTCGCCGCAGAGGTAGGCGCGTGCCGCCACCGCGGGAAGGACCGCCTGCGCCGTCTCGATGGCGCCGGCGAGCACCGAGTCGCTGTCGAGCGCCCGGGTCAGCGAGCCGGCCAGGGCGTTGAGCGCCACCAGCTCCTCGTTGCGGGTGCGCAGCTCGTGGGTGCGCTCGGCGACGCGCCCCTCCAGCTCGCGGGCGGCGGCGAGGATGGCGTCGCGCGAGGCGTTGATCTCGCGGCGCATCCGCTCCAGGGAGTCGGCGAGCATGCCCACCTCGTCGGTGCCCTGGGGCGGCACGGGAACGTCGGTGCGGCCGCGGGCGAGCCGCTCGGCGGAGACCTGGAGCGCCCGCACCGGCCCGACCAGCCGCCGCGCCACCAGGGTGGCCAGCAGGAAGGCGAGCAGGCAGAGCACCAGGGCGATGGGGATGACGTCGAGGAGGATGCGGTGGATGCCGTTCTGGATGCCCTTGGTCAGGCCGGTGACGTCGGGCTCCAGGTCGGTCACCGGCACCGAGGTGGCCAGCACCCAGTGGGCGGTGTAGATGGGCGCGGGGAAGAGCTCGCGGTCGACGCCGCCGAGCATGGTGCGCAGCTTCTCGGCGTGGCCGGTCTGCTCCACCGCGAGCAGCCCGTCGCCGAAGTCGGTGCCGGTCTTGAGCGGCAGCGAGACGCCGGTGGTCCGGGCGGGGAGCTTGAAGTCGGACACCGCCTGGTCGCCGGCGGAGAGCACCTTGTTGTTGCTGCTCAGCAGCAGGGGGTAGGCGCCGGGCTCGCCGGAGATCACCGGCTGGATCAAGGTGGCGGTGATCTGGCTGACCGCGATGTCGGCGCCGACCAGGGTGCGGCCGTCGGTGCCCACGGGCATCCACACGGTGACGCCCTCGTCGCCGGCACGCGTCTGGTAGGGGTCGGTCCAGAAGGGGCCGTCGCTCTGCGGCTCCGGCTTGGCCGGGTCGGACCAGGCCTGGGGGAGGTCGGCGGCGGCGGCGAAGCGGGCCTGCGAGGTGGAGAAGACGGTGTCGCCGTCGGGGCCGAGCGGCTGGTCGGGGTCGATGCGGTGGCCGAGGATGGCGCCGGGGACGTCGATGGCGGGCACGGTGCGGATCACCAGGTCGTCCTTGTTGACGATCCAGACCGCCTCGATCTCCGGGTAGTTCTTGTGCATGCCCTCCATGAAGGGCACCAGCGGGGCGCTCGGCGCGGCGATGGCGGCGGTGTGCGCCTGGCGGTCGAGGTGGCCGCCGAGGACCAGGTGGCTGGTCTGCCCGACGATCACCGAGGTGTCGGGCTCGGCGGTCGACGAGTAGTAGGCGCCATGCTCGTTGCGGAAGCTGAGCTGGCCGCCGTCGGCGGGCGGCCTGCCCAGCGCCGAGGCGGTCTGGTCGCGGAGCTGGCGGACCTCGCCGGCGATGCTCGCCAGCCGCACGTCGATGACCTGGGCGCGGTCGCTGACCTGGTTCTCCTGGCGCTGCTCCTGGTCCTGGAGGATGGTCTGGTGGGTGTCCTCGACGGTGCTGTGGCCCACCGCGCCGAGGTCGGCGGCGACGATCGCGGTGAAGGCGACCAGGGGCACCAGCGCCACCACCAGCATGCCGACCAGCATGCGGTCGCGGAAGCGCTGCCGCCCGGGCAGCCGGCGGAACGCCAGCAGTCGTCGGATCATGATGGGGTCTGCCGCTGGCAGCTTCGAAGCGGTCGCGGCGGGCCCAGTATATGAGTGACCGTCACGGCGATAGGTGAAAAATCACCCTGACGGGGGATGCGGCGCCCTTTCCCGTTTCTCAGACTTCCGTGCGCCGGACGACTGCCCGGATTCCCTGGGCAGCGCACGCCGGCATGAGACCGAGGGGACCGGTCGGCGACACCAGCGGAGGTCCGACCGGGGCTCCGGGAGTCAGGAGGTGTGCATGGAAGTCATCTCGTTCAGACGCCGGGTTGCCGGAGTGGTCGGCGTCGGCGCGGCCCTGGCCTTCGCGGCCTGCGGCGGCGGCGGCGGCACCAGTCAGAGCAGCTCGTCCAGTTCGACCCCGTCCGAAACCCAGAGCGGCGCGGTCAACGGTGGCACGCTGAACATCGGCCTGGTCCAGGAGCCCACCAGCTTCCTGGCCGCAGGCATCACCGACAGCATGACCTTCTCCTACGCTGTCGACGCGCTCACCAACGAGGGCCTGCTCTGGTACCGGTCGGTCGACGAGACCGCCAACGCCAAGACCCAGGCCGACTTCTGGCGCCCCGACCTGGCCACCGAGGTCCCCACCACCGCCAACGGTGACGTCAAGACCTCGGGGTGCAAGGACACCTCGGCCAAGATGTGCGTCACCTGGAAGCTCCGCCAGGGCGTCAAGTGGCAGGACGGCACCGCGTTCAGCTCCAAGGACGTCTGCGACACCTTCCAGTTCTGGTGGCTCAAGTACAAGGACAAGAACCCGACGGCGGTTCTCACCACCACCGGCTGGGACCAGGTCATCTCCTGCGATGACAGCAATCCCAGCCAGGCCGTCGTCAACTTCAAGTCGACGTTCGGCCCGTACCTGACCTTCGGCACCGGCGTGTACGGCATCATGCCGTCCAAGCAGGTGGAGGCAGCCTTCGCCGCCAACAGCGACCTCGAGAAGACCCCGCAGACCGTCGACCTGACCCTCGGCTCGGGCAACACGGACGCCTTCAAGGGCACCGACACGCTCGACAAGATCACCGTCGGCACCGGTCCCTACGTCCTCTCGAAGTACGAGCCGACCAAGGACATCATCCTGGTCCGCAACAAGAACTACTGGGACAAGGCGCACCAGCCGCACCTCGACTCGGTGGTCTTCAAGATCATCTCGGGCACCGCGGCGCAGCTGACCGCAGCCAAGGCGGGAGCCATCGACTTCGGCCTCGACTACCGCCTCAAGTTCCTTCAGGACCTGATCACGGAGTCGGCCAACGGCAAGCTGAAGGTCGAGACCATCCCGGAATCGGGCGCTGAGAAGATCGACCTCAACACCTGCGACAACGCCCAGGGCCTGTGCGGCTCCGCGGCCAAGAAGTCGCCGTATCTCGCCGACAAGACCATCCGTCACGCGATCCTGCAGGGCATCAACCGGCAGCAGATCGTCGACACGCTGGCCAGCGGCAAGACCGTCGTCCCCCAGGACTCGTGGATCT
Organism: uncultured Actinomycetes bacterium; assembly: GCA_964499205.1. GTDB lineage: Bacteria > Chloroflexota > Dormibacteria > Aeolococcales > Aeolococcaceae > DASRDZ01. The sequence continues at coordinate 55,872 of CAZCJX010000002.1, forward strand.
ACCTGGGTTCCGAGTTCATCAAGACCACGGATGACCCGACCACCAAGTTCGACCCGCAGGCGGCCAACTCCGCCCTGGACGCGGCCGGCTACAAGCTGAGCTCCAAGTGCGACGGCGGCAAGACCCGCGCGTTCAAGGACGGCAGCTGCATCGACCTCGACATCTCCACCACGGCCGGCAACGCCGCCCGTGAGGAGGCCGAGCCGCTGATCGCAGCCGACCTGCAGAACATCGGCATCCACGTCAACACCCCGTACAAGAACGTCACCCCCGGCAAGCTCTTCGGTTCCTTCGCCGACGGCGGTGTGCTCTACACGCACACGTTCGACATGGCGATGTACACCAACACGCTGAGCAGCCCGGCGGAGCCGGACAACTGGTACGCGGGCTACCACGGCAACTGCGGCGGCTCGTGCCCCAGCGAGGTGCAGATCCCCTCTGCCGCCAACCAGGGCCAGGGCCAGGACGACACCGGCGAGGACAATCCCCAGGTCGACCAGTGGTTCGACCAGGCCCGCAACAGCATCGACCTGAATACCCGCGCCAAGCTGTACAAGCAGATCGAGGTCCAGCTCGCCAAGGACCTGCCCGAGATCCCGCTGTACCAGCAGGTGACGGTCAACAGCTACACGGTCAAGCTCCAGGGTCTGAAGCGCAACGACCTGGTCTGGACCTACAACTCGTACGACTGGTACTGCACTCAGGGCAACTGCCAGGCGTAGTCCCGGTCACCGGACAACAGAACACGGCTGAATGAACGAGGCGGTCCGGGGTCCCGACGTGGGGCCCCGGACCGGCCTTTGTCTGCAGCGGCATCCCCTCCAGTGACCCGCCGTCCCCCATGCGTCCTTCCCGCACGAAGTGGATGTTGCGCCGAGAGGCCGTTGATATACTCGGCCTCACCTGAGCCGAGGAGGACGCAGTGACGCCGTACATTCGTTTGGCGTCTCAGGAGGCAGCCCGCAACCGGATGTCGACGTCGATCCTCACCCGCGCACCGCGCCACTGACCCATGGCCAGCACCAACGTCGTCCTGCAGCCCGGAACCGCGCCGTCGACTCCCGCGATCGACTTCGAGACGACCAAGGAGATCGGCTTCTACCAGCTGGTCTGGCGCCGCTTCCGCAGGCGCCGGATCGCGGTGGTCTCGATCTCCGTGCTCGCCCTCCTGGCGCTGGCCTGCGCCGTCGGCCCGATGCTGCTCCCCGCCGAGCACGTCGAGCCGACCCACGCCAACCTCGGCCCGCTGCAGGCCGGACACCTGCTCGGCACCGACGACATCGGGCGTGACCTGCTGGTGCGCAACCTGAGCGGCGGCCGCATCTCGCTGGCGGTCGGCGGGCTGGCCATGCTGCTGACCATCGCCATCGCCACCTTGCTCGGCGCCCTGTCGGGCTTCTTCGGCGGCATCATCGACACCATCGTCAGCGCCATCACCAACGCGCTGCTGTCGATCCCCTCGATCCTCATCCTGGTGGTCTTCGCCAAGGCCTTCGGCCAGAGCATCCAGACCATCGTCATCGGCATCGCCCTGCTGGCCTGGCCGTACACCGCGCGCATCGTCCGCGCCGTCGTCCTCAGCGTCCGCGAGAAGGAGTTCGTCGAGGCCGCCAAGGCGCTCGGCACCTCGCGAATGCGGATCATGGTCCGCCACCTGGTGCCCAATGCCCTGGGGCCGATCGTGGTCAGCGCGTCGCTCACCATCGGCGCCGCCATCTTGCTGGAGTCGGCGCTGTCCTTCCTCGGGGTGGGCATCGGGCAGCCCACCGCGACCTGGGGCAGCCTGCTCAACCAGGGCTACTACGAGCTGACCGGCGGCGGCAACGGCTTCTTCTTCTCGCTCTGGCCGGGGCTGCTGATCCTGGTGACTGTGCTTTCCTTCAACTACATCGGCGACGCCCTGCGCGACGCCTTCGATCCACGCTCCCTGGAACGCTGAGAACCAACTTGCCCGACAGCAGCGCGCAAACTCTCCTCTCCGTCGAAGGCCTGCGGACCCAGTTCTTCACCAACGACGGCACCGTCAAGGCGGTCGACGGCGTCAACTTCTCGCTGAAAGAGCGCGAGACCATGGGCCTGGTCGGCGAGTCCGGCTGCGGCAAAAGCATCACCGCGCTGACCATCATGCGGCTGCTCAGCCGCCCCGGCCGCGCCGTCGCCGGCCGCATCATGTTCCAGGGCCGCAACCTCCTGGAGATCTCCGAGGAAGAGATGGAGGACGTGCGCGGCAACGACATCGCCATGATCTTCCAGGAGCCGATGACGTCCCTGAACCCGGTGTTCCGCGTCGGCGACCAGATCATGGAGTCGATCCAGCGCCACCTGGGCATGAACGAGCACGACGCGCGCGACCGCGTCGTCGACCTCTTCAAGCAGGTCGGCATTCCCTCGCCGGAGCGGCGCATCCGCGACTACCCGCACGAGATGTCGGGCGGCATGCGCCAGCGCGTGATGATCGCCATGGCGCTGTCCTGCAAGCCGCGCCTGCTCATCGCCGACGAGCCGACCACCGCCCTCGACGTCACCATCCAGGCGCAGATCCTCGAGCTCATCAAGGGGCTCAAGGAGACCGAGAACATGGCGGTGATCATGATCACCCACGATCTCGGCGTCATCGCCGAGGTCTCCGACCACGTCGCCGTCATGTACGCCGGCAAGGTGGTCGAGGATTCGCCCGTCGACGAGCTCTTTGCGGCGCCGAAGCATCCCTACACGCAGGGTTTGCTGGCGTCGATCCCGTCGCCGGAAAAGCTGGGGCGGCGGCTCGACATCATCAAGGGCGTGGTGCCCCATCCCCTCAACCTGCCGCCCGGCTGCTCCTTCGCGCCGCGCTGCCCGCACCGCTTCGAGGACGGCACCTGCGACGCGGCATTCCCCGCGCTGGCGCCCGTGTCGCGCACCCATCGGGTGGCCTGCTACCTCTACACCAAGGAGCAGGACGAGGTGCGCACCGAGGAGCGGCTCACCGTCGATCCCAACAGCCCCGTCGCCGAGGAGGTGCTCGGAGCATGAGCGTCGCGCCGGGCGTCCCGGCCGCGGAGTCGGTTCCCACTCCGCCGCCGCCCCAGTCGGCGGCGCCGATGTATCGCGTGCAGGGACTGCGCAAGTGGTTCCCCATCAAAGCCGGCTTCCTGCGCCGCACCGTCGCCGACGTCCGCGCCGTCGACGACGTCGACTTCGACATCAGCCGGCGCGAGACGCTGGGGCTGGTGGGCGAGTCGGGGTGCGGCAAGACGACCACCGGTCGGTTGCTGCTGCGCCTGATCGAGCCCACCTCCGGTGTGCTCGAGTTCGAGGGGCGCGACATCACCCGCCTGCCCTACGCGGAGATGAAGCGCCTGCGCGGGGAGATGCAGATCATCTTCCAGGACCCCTACGCGTCCTTGAACCCGCGCCTGCCGGTCGGCGACATCATCGGCGAGGGCCTCTACAACCTGGGCATGCGCAATGCCGCCGAGCGCGAGAAGCGCGTCGCCGACATGCTGGAGCGGGTCGGCCTGCGCAAGTACTACATCAACCGCTATCCGCACGAGTTCAGCGGCGGGCAGCGCCAGCGCATCGGCATCGCCCGCGCCCTGGTGCTGCGGCCCAAGTTCATCGTCGCCGACGAGCCGGTCTCCGCCCTCGACGTGTCGATCCAGTCGCAGGTGCTCAACCTGCTCAAGGACCTGCAGGAGGAGTTCGGGCTCACCTACCTGTTCATCTCACACAACCTGCAGGTGGTGCAGCATGTGTCGGATCGCATCGGGGTGATGTACCTGGGGAAGATGGTGGAGCTGGCGTCGGCGGAGGATCTCTACCGGACGCCGCGGCACCCGTACAGCCAGGCGCTGCTGTCGGCGATCCCGCTGCCGGACCCGACGCGCAAGCGGGATCGGATCCTGCTGCGCGGTGATGTGCCGTCGGCGATCAATCCGCCCAGCGGGTGCCGATTCCATACCCGCTGCCCGCTGGCGCAGGACATCTGCCGCGAGGTGGAGCCGGTGTTGGAGCCGAAGGGGAAGGCGGATCACCTGGCGGCGTGTCATTTTGCGGATACGCGGGAGGCGAGGGAGTTGGGGGCGAAGGTGGCGATCACGGCGTAGGGTCTCTAAGCCACGGCGCTTGCGGGTAGGGTGGGCGGGGATCAGGGCGCACGGAGTCCCGGCTCGGACAGTCCTCGTCTGCCGGCGCGCGCCTGTCGGCGCAGCTGCGCCGGCGCCTGCGGAACTCGCCGGGACTCCGTGTGCCCTGCTCCCCTGCGACACTCTGCGCGGCGGGCGCTACGACTGGCGCTACGACGGGGCGCTACGACGGGGCGCGCTGGCTGGTGGGTCGCGAGTGCCAACGGGTCCGCCTGCGCGGGGGATCCGCTCGTCACCGGAGGGGCGTATAAGCAGGGTATGGACGAGGAGACGGCGCCGTTCGGGAAGCCGGTGGGGCGGCGCATATTCCTGGGGTTGCTGGGGGCGGGGGCGGCGGGGCTCGCCTTCACGCAGTGGGGGTTGCGGGGGGACGATGCGGACCCGGGGAGCGTGGCGCAGGCGGTGCCGCTGGGGAGCATGGATGTCGACAAGCGGGAGGCGTCGGAGGGGTATCACCCGAACATCGTCACCACCGAGCGGTTCCGCTACTACTCGGTGGGGTATCCGCCGGGGTACGACAGGAGCAGGTGGCGGCTGGCGGTCAACGGGGAGGGGCTGGATCGGCACCTGGCGATGACGCTCGACGAGCTGAAGGCGTATCCCAACGTGGCGATCAAGGCGACGTTCCGGTGCGTCACCGGGTGGCGGGTCAGGGACAACCTGTGGCGCGGGGTTCGGGTCAGGGATGTCATCGACGGGTTGGGGCGCAACGGCAAGGCGAAGTTCGTCACCTTCTATTCCGGCGACGGCGTCTACACCGACTCGCTGACCATCCAGCAGGCGCGCAGCGACAACGCGATGCTGGCGTGGGAGCTCAACGGCGCGCCGCTGATCAAGGAGCAGGGGTTCCCGCTGCGGCTGGTGTATCCCGATATGTACGGATACAAGAACGTCAAGTGGGTGCACCGCCTGGAGGTCAAGTCGACGCGCGACATCGGCTTCTGGGAACAGAACGGGTGGGACATCGACGCCTATGTCTACAACCCGCCGAAGTTCAATGGCTGAGCACGCGGCCCCCGAGCTCCTCCACCGCTTCGACGCGCGCGACCGCATGGTGCACTGGCTGTTCGCGCTCTTCTTCATCCTGCTGCTGTTGAGCGGCCTCGGCCTCTGGCTGCCGCCCGGCCAGAACCCGGTGCTCGACCATCGCGACCTGGTCCGCGCCGTGCACCTCGACTCCGCGCTCGGCCTGCTGGCAACCATGATCCCCGCCCTCAGCAAGGGCTCGCCGCTCAGCAACCTCTGGCAGCAGGTGCAGTGGTTCGACCGCGACGACTGGCTGTGGCTGCGCCGCATCGTCGTCCCCAAGCCGCTGCGCCGCGCGCCGCTGCCCCCGCAGGGCCGCTACAACGCCGGCCAGAAGCTCAACACCATCGCCATCGCCGCCGCGACAGTTGGCTTCGTCGTCACCGGCGCGCTGATGTGGCAGGGCGAACATCTGCCCACCAGCCTCAGCGAGGCCGCCGACACCTGGCATCTCTGGCTGATGGTGCTGGTCATCCCGCTGGTGCTGGGACATCTCGTGCTCTCCACCCTGCTGCCGTCGACGCGGCCGGCGCTGCGCGGCATTCTGTTCGGCTCGGTGCGCGCCGAATTCGCCCGCCGCCGCCACGCGCGCTGGGCCGCCAGCGTGCAGGGCAGCAACGAGGCGCCGCCCGAGTCGCCGTCCCAGGGTCCGACGGCGTAGCATCGGGCGCGCGGTCAGCCCAAAAGCTCGCATTCCCCGGAGGTTCGTTCTGTGCGCGACCTCGCCGAGCGTGCCCTCGACACCGCCACCGCGGGTGGGGCGGCGTATGCCGACTGCCGCGTCGTCTCGCGCGCGGTGCAGGTCGTCGTCGTCAAGAACGGTGCGGTGGCGCGGATCGCGCTGTCCGAGGACGAGGGCATCGGCATCCGCGTCATCGTCGACGGCTGCTGGGGCTTCGCCGGCGTCGACCGCCTCGACGGCCGCAGCATCGACGAGACGGTGGAGCGCGCCCTGCGCATCGCCAGGGCGAGCGCCCGCGTCGCCGGCCCGCCGATCCGCCTCTCGCCGCTGCGACCGGTGGTCGCCGAGTACAGCACGCCGATCGAGCAGGACCCTTTCGCGGTGCCGCTGGATCGCAAGGTCGACCTGCTGCTGCGCACCGACGCCGCCATGTCGCGCGTCCCCCAGGTCACCGTGCGCGAGACCTCGCTGGAGTTCGTGCGAGAGCGCCGCTTCTTCGCCAGCAGCGAGGGCGCGCGTATCGACCAGACCATCGTCGAGTCGGGCGGTGGCCTCGACGCCACCGCCACCAGCGCTGACGAGGTGCAGACGCGCAGCTACCCCAACAGCTTCGGCCGCCACCAGCTCTGCGCCGGCTGGGAGGCCATCGAGGCGATGGACCTGCCCGGCAACGCCGAGCGCATCGCGTCGGAAGCCGCCGCGCTGCTCACCGCGGAGCAGTGTCCCTCCGGGGTGATGACGGTGATCCTCGACGCCACCCAGGCCGCGCTGCAGGTCCACGAGTCGTGTGGCCATCCCACCGAGCTCGACCGCGCCCTCGGCGCCGAGGCCGCCTTCGCCGGCACCAGCTTCCTCACCCCCGACCTGCTCGGCTCCTTCCGCTACGGCAGCGACCAGGTCACCATGACCGCCGACGCCACCCGCCCGCAGGGCCTGGGCACCTTCGGCTACGACGACGAGGGCGTCCCCGCGCAGCGCACAGTTCTGGTCGACCATGGCATCTTCACCGACTACATGTCGTCGCGGGAGACCGCGCCGGAGCTGGGCCGCGCCAGCAACGGCACCATGCGCGCCGACGGCTGGTCGCGCATCCCGCTGATCCGCATGACCAACGTCAACCTCGAACCCGGCGACTCCTCGCTGGAGGAGATGATCGCCGGCACCGAGCACGGCGTGTACCTCGAGACCAACCGCAGCTGGAGCATCGACGACCGCCGCCTCAACTTCCAGTTCGGCACCCAGAACGGCTGGGTCATCGAGAACGGAAAGCGGACCAAGCTGGTGCGCAACGCGCTCTACAGCGGCATCACCCCCGAGTTCTGGCGCTCCTGCGACGCGGTGGCCGGCCCGGCCGAGTGGCAGATGCTCGGCGTGGTCAACTGCGGCAAGGGCGAGCCGGGGCAGGTGATGCACGTCGGCCACGGCGCCGCACCCTGCCGCTTCCGCAACGTGCGCGTCGAGGCCTCCTGACCCATGGCGCTGCGCGACCGCGACGCTGTCGAGGCGCTGGCCCGCGAGGTGCTCCGCCGCGTCCCCGACGGCACTGACGCCGAGGTGATCGTCGACGAGACCGACTCCGCGCTCACCCGCTACGCCCTCAACGCCATCCACCAGAACGTCGCCGAGCGCGGCCTGCGCCTGCGACTGCGCCTGGTGCGCGACGGCCGCGTCGGCGTCGCCGAGCTGCGCGGCGAATCCGAGGACGTCGCCGACCGCCTGGTCCGCGCCGCCGAGGACGCGCGCCGCCTCGCTCCCGCGCGCAACGACCTGCCGCCGCTGCCCGACCGTGACGTTGCCCGCCCCGACAAGGGCGGCTCCGCAGCGTGGAGCGACAGCACCGCCGAGGCCACGCCGGAACTGCGCGCCGACGCCATCGCGGTGGTGACGCGCGCCGCCAGCGCCAAAGGCCTGCAGGCGTTCGGCGCCCTGGAGACCACCGCGCAGCAGGTCGCCGTGGTCAACACGCGCGGCGTCAGCCGCCACGCCCGCAGCACCGTGGCGCGCCTCACCGCCGTCGCCCGCGGCACCGACGGCGCCGGCTACGCCGACCGCTGCGCCGCCGCCGCCGACCGGCTCGACCCCGAGGCGGTCGCCGCCGAGGTCGTCGACACGGCGCTGCGCAACCAGCAGGCGCAACCGGTCGAGCCGGGCGACTACGAGGTGGTGCTGGCGCCGTACGCCGTCGCCGAGATGCTCGAGTACCTCAGCTGGATGGGCTTCAGCGCTCTGGCCAAGCAGGAGGAACGCAGCTTCATGCGCCCCGGCGAACGCATGATGAGCGAGAGCGTGACCCTGCGCGACGATGCCGCCGACCCGCGCGGGCTGCCCTTTCCCTTCGACTGGGAGGGTGTCACCGCGCAGCCCGTCACCTTCGTCGACAACGGCGTATGCCGCGACTTCGTGTACGACTCGCCGACGGCGATGGTCGACGGCGTGCGCACCACCGGACACGCGCTGCCCCAGCCCAACACCGACGGCCCGGTGGCGACCCACCTGGTCATGGAGCCCGGCGAGCTCACCCCCGACCAGCTCGTCGCCAACGTGCGCCGCGGCCTCTACGTCACGCGCTTCTGGTACGTGCGCGAGGTGCATCCGCTGCGCACCATCATCACCGGCATGACGCGCGAGGGCACCTTCCAGATCGACGAGGGACGGCTGACCCGCCCGGTGCGCGACCTCCGCTTCACCCAGAGCATCGTCGGGGCGCTGGCCAGCGTGCGCGGCATCTCCCGGGAACGGCGCCTGGAGATTCCCGACGAGGGCACCGCCACCCTGGCTCCCTGGCTGCACGTCGGACGGTTCCATTTCAGCTCCTGAGCGCGCCGTGCTGCTACGGTGCGGAGCGACATGCCCAGCGCACCCGTCGTCGGCATCACCCTGCGTTCCCAGGAGGCGGCGCCCGGCCGCCCGCCGCGCCTGGTGCAGAACCGCGCGTACCTCGACGCCATCGAGGCCGCCGGCGCCGTCCCCCTCCCGCTGCCACTGCTGCGCGATCCCGAGCGCCTGCGCGGGCTCTACGACGCCTGCGACGCCATCTGCCTGCCCGGTGGCCCCGACATCGAGCCGCGGCGCTACGGTGAGGATCCGCTGCCCGACGCCGGCATCAGCAGCAACCCCGAGCTCGACCTCACCGAGATGCTGCTGACCCGCTGGCTGGTCACCGACGACCGTCCCACCCTGGCCATCTGCCGCGGCATCCAGGTGCTCAACGTGGCCATGGGAGGCACGCTGTGGCAGGACATCGCCGCGCAGGGCGTCAGCCCCCACCATCCCCACGACAACCCGCGCGACGCGGTGGTCCACGACGTGCACATCGAGAGCGGCACGCTGCTGCATCGCGTCGTCGGCGCCGACACGGTGCAGGTCAACACGCTGCACCACCAGGCGCTGCGCCGCATCGGCGACGGCCTGGAGGTGAGCGGTCGCGCCGGCGACGGCGTGGTCGAGGCGGTGGAGATGCCCGACCGCCGCTTCCTGCTCGGCGTGCAGTGGCATCCCGAGGAGCTGGTCGGGCAGCACGACTGGTCGCGGCGCCTCTTCGCCGCACTGGTGGCCGCCGCCCGGTGACGTGGCCGCTGCGCCGCACCGCGGCGGCGCTGCAAAACAATCCCTGGCCCGTCGCCTTCGGTGTGGCCTTCGCCGCCATCGCCGCGCTGCACCTCGTCGCATTGGGCACGTCGCCGCCCGGCCTCTACGTCGACGAGGCGTCGATCGGCTACAACGCGTGGTCGGTGGCGCACACCGCGCGCGACGAGCACGGCCACTTCCTGCCCTTCTACTTCGAGGCCTTCGGGGAGTACAAGAACCCCGTCTACATCTACGCGCTGGCGCCGTTCACCTGGGTGCTGCCGCTGACGCCGTACGTGGTGCGCCTGCCCGCGGCGCTGTTCGGGCTGCTCACCTGCGCCATGCTGGCGCTCTTCGCACACGTGGTCACGCGGTCGCGCGCCGTCGCCCTGCTCACCCTGGTCACCGCCGGCATCACGCCCTGGTTGGTGCAGGAGAGCCGCCTCGGCTTCGAGGTGATCTCGATGGTGGCGTTGCTGGCGGTGATGCTGTGGTGCCTGGCGCGCGCGCTCGAAGGCGACTCCTGGCGCTGGTACGCAGCCGCCGGCGCCGCGCTGGGACTGTCGACCTTCGCCTACAGCACCGGCCGCGCCTTCACCCTGGCGGCGGTGCTGGCCCTGGTGCTGTCGGTGGGACGGCTGGCGCGGAGCAACCGCTGGGCCGCGGCGCTGGTGGCGCCGCTGGCCTCAGTTGCGGCCATCGCCGTCTACAACCTGGTGCACGACGGGGCCATCACCGCGCGCTTCAACGCCATCGGCATCACCGCCGACCACCCCGGCCCGCTCACCCTGGTGCAGCGCTTCGCCGGCAACTACGTCGACTACTGGAACGTCCCCTTCCTCTTCACACACGGCGACAGCAACCTGCGCCACAGCACCGGCTTCGGCGGCATGCTGCTGGTCACCACCCTGCCGCTGCTGCTGGCCGGCATCGCGGTCTGTGTGCGCCGTTGGCGCGAGCCGTTGCCGCGCTTCCTGCTCATCGCCGCCGTCCTCGCTCCCGCACCCGCTGCGCTGACCGCGGAGGGCACGCCGCATTCGCTGCGCGCCGCCACCATGCTGCCCTTCCTGCTCGCCCTGATGGTCTACGGCTGGGCGGCGCTGCTGCCCCGGCTGGCCACCCGCCGGGTCGTCGCTGCGGTGCTGGGCGCGGCAGTTCTGGTCGAAGCCGGCGGATACATCGGCGACATGTTCACCGCATATCCCGGACGGGCGCTGGCCGCCTTCGACACCGGCGAGGCGGCCGCCATCGCGGAGGCGGGCAGCATCGCCGGCGGCAAACACGACGTCTGGATCTCCACCACGCTGGAGGGCGCCACCATCGAAGCGCTCTTCGCCCTGCACCCCGACCCGCCCGCCGAAGGTGCCGACGACCAGGCGGCACTGGCGCGCATCGGCGTGCACGTCGAGGACTCCGCCAGCATCGGCATCGACGCGCGCGCCGGCGACATGCTGGTCCTCAGCGGCGCCGACCCGGTGCCCCAACGTGCCCGTGTGGTCCTGGTGGACCGGCGCACCACCGGCGACGGCAGCGTCGACCTCGTCGCCGTTGCCCGGCAACAGCCCTAGCGCCACGACACGCGACGAACCAACACCCGAACGGACGTGCCCCGCTGGCAAAGCGTGCGAAACCTCGCCGCTGCTATCCTCGGCCAACAGGCAGAAGGTGTGGGAGTACAGTTCCGATGACTGATGTGGTGATCGTCGAGGCCGTCCGGACCCCGCTGGGCCGCGGCAACCAGAAGAACGGCGACCTCAAGGACGTCCACCCCGTCAAGCTCGGCGCCCACGTGCTGCGCGAAGTGGTGAGCCGCGCCAAGCTCGATCCCGCCATGGTCGACGACGTGGTCTTCGGCTGCGTGTCGCAGACCGGCGAGCAGTCGATCAACGTGGCCCGCCAGGCGGTGCTGCTGGCCGGCTTTCCCATCGAGGTGCCGGCGACCACCGTCGACCGCCAGTGCGGCTCGTCGCAGCAGGCGGTGCACTTCGCCGCCAACCTGATCTCCTCGGGCGTGTGCGACATCACCATCGCCGCCGGCGTCGAGAGCATGAGCCGCGTTCCCATGGGCAGCACCGTGCTGCAGGGCCCGGGCTCGCCGTTCCCGCCCGAGCTGCTCGAGCAGTACAACCTGGTGTCGCAGGGACTCGCTGCGGAGATGATCGCCGAGCAGTGGGGCATCAGCCGCGACGAGGCCGACCAGCTGGCCACCGAGTCGCACCGCCGCGCCGCGCGCGCGCAGGCCGAGGGCCGTTTCGACCGCGAGATCGCGCCCTACGTCGTCGGCGACAACGGCGACAGCCGCGTGGTCTCGCAGGACCAGGGCATCCGTCCCAGCACCACGCCGGAGACGCTGGCCGGCCTGCAGCCCTCGTTCAAGCCCGACGGCATCCTCCACGCCGGCAACTCCTCGCAGATCACCGACGGCGCCAGCGCCATCCTGCTGATGTCGCGCGAGAAGGCCAACCAGCTGGGCCTCAAGCCGCGCGCCCGGGTGCGCGCCCAGACCGTGGTCGGCGTCGACCCGGTGACCATGCTGACCGGTCCCATCCCCGCCACCACCAAGGTGCTCGCCAAGGCGGGCATGCAGATGTCCGACATCGACCTGTTCGAGGTCAACGAGGCCTTCGCGGTGGTGCCCATCGCCTGGGCGCGCGAGCACAACCCCGACATGGAGAAGGTCAACGTCAACGGCGGTGCCATCGCCCTGGGTCATCCCCTCGGCGCCAGCGGCGCGCGTCTGATGACCACGCTTCTGCACGAGCTGGAGCGCACCGGCAAGCAGGTCGGACTCGAGACCATGTGCTGCGGCGGCGGCATCGGCACCGCGACGATCATCGACCGCGAGGTCTGAGCCTCAGCGCCTCCACACCGAGGCGACCACGAGGTCCTGCTGCTGCGGCTGCTGCACCTGGTCGACGGGCGTGTCCAGCGTGACCGTCTGGCGAGCCAGCAGCGTCGCTCCCGGCGGCGCGACGTCGAAGGGGCCGAGCACCATGATGTCGCCGGGCGCCGCCATCATCGCCGCGTTGCCGATGCGCACCCGGATCGCCTGCGGTCCGGCGACGGCGATCTCGCGCGGGTCGGCCTGCACCCAGAAGTAGGCGAAGATATACGGCGCCTCGAAGTGGTCGGAGATGACCACCTCGTGCCCGTCCGCCAGCCGGTGCGCCTGGGCGATCGCCGGACCCAGTCCCGCTTCGAAGTAGAGCGCGGAGCGCTGCGGCCAGTAGTGGTACAGGTCGTTGAAGAACACCCCGCCCTCGACCAGCGCGGCGGCGGCGAGCACGGCCGCGGCGGTGCGGCGCGATGCCAGCAGCGGGAGCAACCGCTGCCACCCGTACACCGAGGCGAGCAGCAGGAAGGGCACCATGATGGCGGCGCGGACGGCGTGCGGCGTGCCCTCCATGGTCAGCGCGGCCGGCGCCGGTGAGAAGAGCAGTCCCAGCAGGGTGAAGCGCGGCAGCGGCTCGCGCCAGCGCCGCAGGCACACCGCGATGCCGAGCAGGATCGCCGGCAGGGTGACGATGAGCAGCTCGCCGCCGTAGCCGGTGTTGTGGCGCAGGTTGGCGTCGCCGTGGGTGGCCAGGAAGGGCGCGCCCCAGTACTGCACGTAGTTGTTGACGAAGCGGGCCACAACCGTGAACGGCCCGGGATGCCCGTTGAGGATGCCGACGACGTCGAAGCGGGAGGTCAGCGCGCCGGGATGCCCTGTCGACCAGGCGAGCAGCACCGCGTAGGCCCCGGCCACCGGCACGGCGCTGAGCCACCATTGCCGGAAGCGGCGCAGCGGCAGGCCGAAGGCGAGCGCCGCCGCGATCCAGAGCATGGCGCCGAAGATGCGGCCGGTCTGGTAGGCGTACACCGCGGCGGCGATCCAGAGTCCCAGCGCGGCGAACCAGCGCGGGCGGTTCTCGGCGGCGTGCGTCGCCGCCCAGATCGCCCCGGCGACGCAGAGCACCACCATGTTGACGTCGAAGCCGACGCGGTTCTCCACCACCAGCCAGGGCTCCACCGCCGCGGTGAGCATGACCAGCAGCGCCACCGGCCGCGAGCGGGTGATCCGCCACGCCGCCAGGGCCAACAGGATGCACACGGCGATCCCCGAGACCGCCGCGGGCAGGCGCTCGACGGCGGGGGTGAGCCCGAAGATGCGGGTCAGCGGCGCCAGCACGTAGAAGTAGATCGGGCTCTTCCAGTCGCCGAAGGACTCGAAGAAGAGCGGCCAGGCGTGGCCGTGCTCGTCGATGCCGGCGTTGGCCACCGCCCAGGCGTTGTAGCCGATCGCCGCCTCGTCGTTGTACTGCCCGAGCGGCACGCTGCCCAGGGCGGCGAGCCGCTGCAGGACGATCGCCAGCAGCGCGGCGGCAAAGGCCAGCGGCCAGCTGTTCTCCCCGGCCCATCGCGCCAAACGGTCCAATCGCGAAGGGCGGCGCTGCGCCCGCTCGGCGACCGCCACGTGCTCCATGTCCGACGCAGGGAAGCACAGCCGCGGGCCTCGCGGCCAGTGCTCGGTCCTGTGCGGGCGCTGGCGCGTCCGGTGAAGGGCGTATGGGGTCGCCGATGGGCCGGGAAAGAAGCGGTCACGGGAGTGTCGCAGCCGATCGGGAGGTCAGACATGCCCGTGCTATGCTCAGCGCCGCTTCAGCCGCCCCACGTTGTGCTGTCACCCGATATGACCACCGGTACGTCCATGAAGAAAGTCCTGATCATCGAGGACTACTACGCCCTCGCCGACATCGAGTCGCTCCTCTGCACCATGGAGGGGTACGAGGTGAAGGTGGCGAAGTCCGGTGACGAGGGGCTGGCCCTGTTCAGCGAGTTCCAGCCGGACCTGATCCTGCTCGACCTCATGCTCCCCGGCGAGCTGAGCGGGTCGCAGGTGCTGGAGCGCATCCGTGCCGAGAACGGCAGCGAGCCCAAGGTCCTGGTGGTCAGCGCCCTGGTCAACCCGACCACCGCGCCCAAGCTCGAGGCCTACGGCAACGTGGAGACCCTCGGCAAGCCCTTCAAGATCAAGGAGCTGGCGGCGCGCATCCAGGCGATGCTCGACGCCTGAGGCCTTCCAGCCGTGCGGGCTGAGCCACCGCCGCCCCCACGCCGCCGCCGCCACCAGGACGACGCGGCACCGCCCCATCGGGGCTACACCGGCCCGCGGCGACGCTGTCCCTACCTGGAGCAGATCCTCCGCGAGAGCGCCGGCCCCTTCGGGATGCTGACGCGCTACAAGGCCGACTGCCACGTCGATCGGCGCACCCACAAGTTCACCGGCCGCAACCCCATGCCTCCCTGCATCACCGACCCGGTGAGCTGCTCGCTCTACCAGCGGGAGCGCAGCGAGGAGGACCGGCAGATCAGCAGGTACACGGACTGACGCGCGCCGCCTCGTAAACGGCCGCCCGTGGCGCTAGCTCGCCTTCGGCACCGTCACCGACGACGCGGGCCCGGTGCCGATGGCGTTGACCGCCACCACCGTGAAGGTGTAGGCGACAGTGCGCTTGACGTTGCCGTAGCTCACCGACGTGGTCGCCGCACCCACCGTCTGGGTGGTGCCCCCTGGTGAGACGGTGATGCGATAGCCGGTGATCGCGCTGCCGCCGTTGGACAGCGGCGCCGACCAGCTCACGGTGATCGACGTCTTGCCGCGCACCGCGGTCAGGTTGACCACCGCGCCGGGTGGATCGAGCCGCTCGTAGACGCCCATGTCGACCACGCCGTTGACGATGCGCGCGTGGCCGTCGAGGTCGGTGCTGGGCAGGCCCGCGGCGCTGTTGGTGCCGGCATCGGCGACGGGCGAGGCGCTGCCGAGGTGGTAGTCGCCGCCCGTCGCGTTGACGAACTGCGGGTCCACCGAGAGGTTGCCCTTCGACGCCGGGTTGGCCAGGCAGGGGCCGCTGAACGACGCGCTGCCACCGCCGGTCATGTCGTCGGTGATGAAGGCCGGCGGCACTGCGTCGTAGGTGGTGTCGCAGGCCAGCGGCATGTCTCCGGACGGCGCCACCAGCAGCGTGTTCGACACCACCATGCGGTCGTCGAACCCGCCGACCCACAGCCCGGTGCCGTTGTTGCTGACGATGGTGTCGTTGGTGAGCGTGGGACCCTGCGTCCCCGAGGGGGGTGAGAGGTACAGGCCCGCGCCGGTCGGCGCCGTGTTGCTGGCGACGATGTTCTGCACGACCAGCGCGTCGGACTGGTTGACGGCATAGACACCGCCGCCCTCAGAGCCCGCGCCGTTGCCGGTGATGACGTTGTTCTCCACCGTCGGGGTGCCGGCGGCGAAGAGTGCGATGCCGCCGCCGAAGTCCGCGTGGTTGCCGGTCATGGTGTTGCCGACGATCTGCGCCGAGGCGGCGCCGCGGACGTAGATGCCGCCGCCCTGGCCGCCGCTGCAGGTGTTCTGCAGGTTGTTGCTGATGGTGTTGCCCTGGATCAGCGGGGAGGCGAAGGCCACCGAGATGCCCATCCCGGAGCAGCCGCCGTTGCCGGTGATCACGTTCTGCAGGATCGACGGAGAGGCGCTGCTGATGTGCACGCCGCCGCCCTCGTAGCCGAACGAGGCGGGCGTGGTGCCGTCCTGCAGGGTGAAGCCCTGCAGCACCGAGGAGCGGGTCTCGCCGGTGGAGAAGTTGGCCACCGGGCCGATGCCGCCGCCGTCGATCACCGTCGTCGCCGCACCCTGGCTGCTGGCCACGGTGATCGCCTTGCCCTTGAAGTCGATGTTCTCGTGGTAGGTGCCGGGGTTGACGAGAACCGTGTCACCCGGCGAGGCCGCGTCGATGCCGGCCTGGATGGTGGGCTGCTGGGTGGGCACGACGATGGTCGTGGCGGCGCGGGCTCCGGTGGCCCACACCACCGAGAGCGCGAGGGTGGCGGCGGCGAGGGCGGCCGCGCTGACGGTGCGGCGGACGCCGCCCGATGTCCTGCCCATGGGGCGCCGAGTATATCGCCGCTTTTGACGCAGTGCTCATGTCGCGGCGAGGGAACCCAGCATGGCCATGCTGAGCAGGGCGCGGAACACCGTGGGGTAGTCGTCGTGGGTGAAGCGCAGGGTGCGGCCGGCGGGGCGCTCGACGCCGGGGATGGTCGAGCCGTAGTCGGCGGCGAGGGTGGTGTGCACGTCGCACTCCAGCACGTAGGGTGGTTCGACGACGAAGGGATGCAGGTGCCCGGCGGCCACCCGCTGCAGGCCGTCCCGCGCCGCCGCGGCGATGCGCTCACGGGCCACGGTGGGATGCAGGCTGTAGGCCGCCTCGTTGCCGAAGGCCGCCTTGGTGGCCACGGTGGACAGGTCGGGGCCGAGCGCGGCGCGCGCCTCGGCACAGGTCGCCTCGTCGCCGCTCACCATCGCCACCGGCACGCCGCTGTGTCCGGCCAGTGCGGCGTTGAGGGTGGTCTCTGTCTGGCGCACCCCGTTGATGCGCACCGCGCGGAAGGTCCGCGACGAGTAGGTGTGGTCGAGAATCGCCGGGGCCGAGCCCGCGCCGCCGTGGTAGCCGAGGAAGATGGCGGCGTCGAAGCGGGGACCGATGCCGGCCATCATGTAGAAGGGCTTGGGATAGCCGATGCTGCACTCGGCGCGCGGGTCGAGCAGCTCGGGATCGAGGTTGAGCATGCGCGCGTGCGAGTCGTTGACCACGATGCGCGTGGCCCCGGCGGCGGCGCAGGCCTGCACCGCGGCGTTGGCCTCCTCGGTCATCAGCCGGCGGGCCTGGCGGTAGGCGTCGGTCTGCGCCGGGATCACCTGCTCCCGGGCCACGATTCCCGCCACGCCTTCGAGGTCGATGCTGATGTAGACGTCCATCAACGCTCGGGCGCGCCGGGACCGACCAGCTCGGGCTCCTCGGCCGCCGACTGCGCGGTGTACACCGCGAAGTAGCGCGCCTGCGGGTGGTGCATCACGATCGCCGCCGTCGACTGCTCGGGGACGAGCTGGAATCCCTCGGTGAGCGAGACGCCGATCTCCGCAGCGGGCAGGATGCCGAAGAGGACGCGGTGGTCCTCCAGGTCGGGGCAGGCGGGATAGCCCCAGGAGTAGCGCCGCCCCTGCTCCTCGCCGAGACCCAGCTCAGCGCGGATGCGCGCGTGCACGTACTCGGCGGTGGCTTCTGCCATCTGTGTCGAGAACCCGTGCACCCGCAGCATGGCGTCGTAGTCGCCCGAGGCCTGCAGCGCGTTGGACTTCTCCGAGGCGTGCGGTCCGGCGGTGACGATCTGCAGCGCGACGACGTCGTGCTCGCCCGCGTCGCGCGGCCGCACGTAGTCGGCCAGGCAGAGACGGTTCTGCTCCGACTGCCGGGGGAAGTGGAAGCGCCCGATCTCGCGCGCCCGGTCATCGGGGTCGAAGACGACGACGTCGTCGCCCTCGGCCCACGCCGGGAAGTAGCCGTACAGCGCCTGGAGGTCGAGGTAGCCGTCGCGGTCCACCTCCTCCATGCAGAGCTTCAGCCGCGGCTCCAGCTCATCGCGCAGCAGCGCCTCCCAGCGCTCCGGGTCGCGGATGCCGCGGAACTGCCAGCTCATCTTGAACAGCGAGTTGCGGTCGATGAAGGGGTAGACCTCGCGGGGGTCGATGCCGTGCAGAGCGCGCGCGCCCCAGAACGGCGGGGTCGGGATGGGCACGTCGATGCGCGTGTCGCTGCGCGCCGGGCGCTGGCCGTTGCCCGACACCGCGGGCGCCGCAGCACGCGCCTCGGCCTTCTGCTCCTCGCGCTCGCGATGGCTGCGCGCCTCGGCGACGATGCGCGACACCAGCGCCTCGCGCCGCTGCGGGTCGACCAGCTGGTCCATGGTGTCCAGCCCCTCGAAGGCGTCCTTGCAGTAGAAGACGCCGGGCTCGTGGACGCGCTCACCCTGCTCGCCGACGAAGAGGATGCGCCGCCCGAAGCCGCGGTTGATCGCCGCGCCGCCGACCAGCACCGGGTACTTCAGGCCACGAGCGTCCAGTTCTCTGACGCAGGCGGGCATCTGCTTCGAGGTGCTGACCAGAAGCGCCGACAGCGCGATGGCGTCGGCGTCCACCTCGACCGCCTTGTCGATGATGGTGTTGAGCGGCACCTGCTTGCCCAGGTCGAAGACCGTGTAGCCGTTGTTGGTGAGGATGGTGTTGACCAGGTTCTTGCCAATGTCGTGCACGTCGCCGAAGACGGTGGCGAGGACGACGCGGCCCTTGGTGTAGCCCTCCTTCTTCTCCAGGAACTGCTCGAGGTGGGCGACGGCGCGCTTCATCACCTCGGCGCTCTGCAGCACGAAGGGCAGGATCAGCTCGCCGGCGCCGAAGCGGTCGCCGACGTCCTTCATCGCCGGCAGCAGGATGTCGTTGAGCACCTCGACGGGGCCGCGCTCCTGCAGCGCCAAGTCGATCTGCTGCTCGATGCCGTCCTTGCGCCGGTGCAGGATCTGCTGGTGGATGCGCTGCGGCGGCGCCATGCCGGCGAAGGGATCCTCCTTCTCCTCCTGCTGCGCGCTGCCGGCGTTGGCCTCGAAGTAGGCGATGAAGCGGGGCAGCGCATCGGGGCGGCGGTTGAAGATCAGGTCCTCGGCCAGCTCGCGCTGCTCGGCGTCGATGTCGAAGTAGGGGACGACGTGCGCCGGGTTGATGATCACCGTGTCGAGGCCGGCCTCGACGCAGTGGTAGAGGAACACGCTGTTGAGCACCGGCCGCGCCGCCGCGGCGAAGCCGAAGGAGACGTTGGACAGCCCCAGCGTGGTGAACACGCCGGGCAGCGCCTGCTTGATCAGGCGGATGCCCTCGATGGTCTCGACGGCGGAGTCGAGATACTCCTCCTGCCCCGTCGCCAGGGTGAAGGTCAGCGTGTCGAAGAGCAGCTGGGACGGGTGCAGGCCGTACTCGTGCACCGCGATGTCGTGGATGCGCTGGGCGGCGAGCAGCTTGGTGTGCCGCGTCTTGGCCATGCCGCCGACGTCCTCGGAGCGGTCGATGGTCAGCGCGATGACGCAGGCGCCGTGGTCGCGGATCATCGGCAGGAAGGCATCGACGCGGGTGCGCCCGTCCTCGAGGTTGACGCTGTTGACCACGCAGCGGCCCGGATACGTCTCCAGCGCGGCACGCACCACGTCGGCCTCGGTGGTGTCGATCACCAGCGGCGCGTCGACGGCCATCTGCAGCTTCTTGACCAGGGTGCGCATCTGCTCGGCCTCGTCGGTGCGCTCGGTGAGGGCCACCTGCACGTCGAGGGTGTGCGCCCCGCTCTCCACCTGCTCGCGGGCGATGTCGAGGATGCCGTCGTAGTCGTCGGCGAGCAGCAGGCGCTTCATCTTGCGCGAGCCCTGGGCGTTGACGCGCTCGCCGATGAGCAGCGGCGCCGGCTCCTGGCGCAGCGTCACGCTGCGAATCGCGCTGGCCACGCGCGGCTGGTCGTCGACGTCGCCACGTCGGGCGGGTGCCGTGCCCGACACGCGCGCGACCAGTTCGCGCAGGTGCTCCGGAGTCGTCCCGCAGCAGCCGCCCACCACGTTGACGCCGAACTCGCGCACGAACTGGGACAGCTCCTCGGCCATCGGCCCCGGTTCCAGCGGATACACCGCGTTGCCGGCGACGTTGCGCGGCAGCCCCGCGTTGGGGATGCACGACACCGGCAGCCGGCTGTGCTCGCACAACCAGCGGATCGGCTCGCGCATGTGCTCCGGCCCGGTCGAGCAGTTGAGCCCGACGACGTCGACGCGCAGCGCTTCGAGGATGGTGAGCACCGCGCCGATGTCGGTGCCCAGCAGCATGCGTCCCGAGGTGTCGAGCGACACCTGCGCCTGGATCGGCACCCCGCGCGACAGGTCGTCGAATGCCGCGCGCGCCCCGAAGATGGCGGCGCGCGTCTCCAGGATGTCCTGCTGCGTCTCGATGATCAGCAGGTCGGCGCCACCTTCGACCAATCCCCGTGCCTGCACGCGAAACGCCTCGACCAGGTCGGCGAAGCGGATGTTGCCCAGCGAGGGATCGTCCGACGATGGCAGGAACCCGCTGGGCCCGATCGATCCGGCGACGAAGCGCGGGCGCTCCGCGGTGGCGAACTCGTGGCAGACACGACGCGCGATCTCCGCGGCGCGTGCGTTGAGCTCGTGGGCGCGCTCCTGGTTGCCCCATTCGGCGAGTCGCAGCGGCGTGGCCTGGAAGCTGTTGGTCTCCACCACGTCGACACCCGCTTCGAGGAAGGAGCGGTGGATGCCGCTGACCACGTCGGGACTGAAGAGGGTCAGCCCGTCGATCCAGCCCTCCTGCTGGGCGCCGCCGAAGCTGTCGGGGGTGAGGGTGCAGGACTGCAGGCTGGTCCCCATGGCGCCGTCGAAGACCAGCACGCGGCGGTGCAGGGCTTCGAGGTACGGCGAATCCGACGCGGAGCGAATGGGGGAGGCCATGGCCAGGGATTGCCTCACAGCGATGGGCGGAGGTCCGATTGTACCGGCCGCCTCTCAGCGCGCCGAGACGAGCTCGATCTGCAGCTGCTCTCCCGACGCCGACAGCAGTGCGCGCGCCAATCCCACGCCGGGGCAGTACCAGAGCAGTCCCGTGCCCGTCGACGCGGCTGCGCCGGAGAGGTGGGTGGTCGACGCCAGCGCAACGGTGACGCAGCGGTCGTAGTGGCCGGCGGGCACGGTGAGCGCCGCCGGCCCGAGCACGGTGCGGCGCTCGTCGACGGTCTGCCCGGCGCTCACCCCGGTGCGCCGGTCGCTCCAGCTCTGGCCGGGCTGCAGGGGCAGCACCAGGTCGCGCACCGCCCCGCCCGCCGCGGTGCGCACCAGGGCGTCGGAGCGGACCCGCAGGGTGGCGCCGCCGAGGCCCAGCGGCAGGCCGGCGCCGCCCGCCTGGATCGCTGTCTGCGCGGCCAGGGTGGCGGTGAGGTCGCCGGCGATCACCCGGGAGTCGGTGACCCGCAGGGTGACGGTGGCGTCCAAGCCGGCGCCGCGCAGGCGGTAGACGAGCTGCAGGCCCTTGTGCAGCGGGGCGTAGGCGTCGATGCGGTCGAGCAGCGGGCCGCCGCCGGGGCCCAGCGCCGCAGCCGGCACCACGGCGAGCGCGGCGGCCACCAGCAGCGCCGCGCCGC
>CAZCJX010000003.1:0-2091 GCA_964499205.1 uncultured Actinomycetes bacterium
CTCGGCGGCGGGGGCGGGTCGGTGGGCACGGGCACGAGCGCGGGCGCGGCGGCGACGGTCGCGGCGGCGGCGGGCGGCTGTGCCGCGACGACACGCGCGGTGGTCAAGGGCATTGCCGGGCGGGCGGCCAGGTGTGGCGCCGTGCGCGCCGCGGTGCGCTGCACGCGCACAGGGGTTTCACCGGCGGTGGCCGCGGCCACCACCGCCAATCCGCCCATCGCCGAGAGCACGCCGACCAGGACGGGGAGATGCAGGGAGCGCACACGCGCCAGGCGGCGTGGGCGGAGGGACAACCGGGAGACCTCGGACGGAACGACGGGGCTTGACGAAACACCGACCGGCGGGCCGCTGCCGGATCAGCGTGCACCCTACGCCGGCGCGCGCGAGCGCGGGTTTTCCGTTACGGCTTCTCGACTTTCCCCGCCTGCGACAGCGATTCGACCACGTCGTTCACGTCGAGACGGCGCACCCGCATGCCGACCAGCGGGACGGTGAGGTTGTGCGACCGGATGCGCGCGTCGAGCGCCTCGGCGTCGCGGCGGAAGGCCTCGACGGCGTGCTGCCAGCGGGCGCGCTGGCGGTTGCGCTGCGCCGCGGTGGGCAGCCCGCCGCCGTGCCGCTCCCACGCGGTGCGCAGCGACGCGACCAGCCGCTCGCGGTCGCGCAGCAGGTCGCGGCGCTCCTCCATCCAGGGCAGCCCGTAGCCGTGGGCGCGCAGCATGTCCTGGGCCATGCGCTCGTCGGGGTCGACGTAGGGGTTGACGCTGAGGTCCTGGGGCCGGCCGCGACCGGGCAGGTTGTCGAACTCGCCGGCGGCGATGGCGTCGCGCAGCTTCTCCTCGACCAGGCGCTCGAAGCGGCTCCACATGGCACCGACCAGCCTACCCGCCGATGGCGGCTTCCAACTCCTCGAGCATGGCGTGCACCTGCGGCTGGGCGAAGTGCTCACGGGCGGGGGCGAGGCGGTCGACGAGGTGGTCGGCCAGGGTCGCCTTGGCGTCCATGGGGTGCAGCGAGCCGTCGGCGTAGGCGGTGGCCAGCTCCTCGTAGGTCTCGAAGGTGACCGGGCCGCCGTTGGCCTCGCTGCGCTCGACGCGCAGCGGCGCCTCGCCGAAGCCGAAGACGATGTGCTCCAGCCAGTTGAGCACCGGGTTGAAGCCGGTCTCGCCGGGCGGGCAGAACGCCTTCATCACCTTGCGCCGCACCGTGTCGGGGTCGTCGTGGATGAACACCGCCGACCCCGGGTCCGACTTGCTCATCTTCATGGCGGCGAAGGCGTCGCGCCGGCCGTCCTCGGGGATCGGCCACACCGGCGGCTTGCGCAGCCCCATCAGCAGCGGATGGTGCGCCGCCAGCGGCTTGAGGCGGTGGCCCGCGGCGTCGCGGAGCGGGTTGTTGCGGACATGTGTGGCCACATCGCGGGCGACCACGTGGGCCTTGCGCTGGTCCATGCCGGCGTGGGCGATGTGCACGCCGAGGGCGAAGATGTCGGCGGCCTGCATCGCCGGGTAGATCAGCTTGGCGAAGTCGACCTGCTCGCCCTCGGCGCGGCCGAGGATGGAGATGCTGCGCTGCATGCGCGCCAAAGTGGTGTTCTTGCTGACCTCGATGACCGTCGCCCAGTAGTCGGGACGCTCGGTGTAGAGGTCGCTGCCGAGCACGAAGCTCAGCGACTCGGGGTCGCCGCCGACGCACTTCATCGAGGCCTTGAAGCCCTCGGTGAAGTAGCCGGTGGCGACGCGGTGGATGAGCTCGCGGTCGCCGCCCAGCTTGTCGTTGATCCAGGTGTGCCAGTCGGCGAGGAAGACGGTGCACTGCACCCCGGCGTCGGTGAAGTCGCGCACCTTGCTCATCGACATCAGGCCGGTGCCGAGGTGGATCTTGCCGCTGATCTCGAAGCCGATGTAGTGGCGCAGCGGGATCTCGGCGCGCAGCAGCGCGACCAGCTCCTCGTGGGTGAGGAACTCGGCGAGATTGCGCTCGATCAGCGCGGCACGCCGCTCGACGTCGTCCAGGGTGACGGTCATGCGATTCCGGTGTGAGGATGGCAGCGCGGGTGGCGGTCAAGGATAGCCGAGCGGCATCGCGGCC
>CAZCJX010000003.1:2191-3719 GCA_964499205.1 uncultured Actinomycetes bacterium
CGACACCGCGCCCGACGCCGATGGCCACGCCCTGCGTGATCCCGCAGAACGGCGGTGGCGACGGCGACGCCGACAACTTCGGACATCCCAGCGACGGTGACGGCTGCGACCGCTGAGGTGCTCCCGTTGATGCCAGGACTGTCTCTATCCGGGGGCGGCGGCTGGCGCCGCCGGAGGTGGGTGGTCCTGGGGGGTGGATTCGAACCACCGATACACGGTTTTACAGACCGTTGCCTTGGACCACTTGGCTACCCCAGGAGGTCGGCGTGGCAGCCGCGGCTGCACAGCCTGGCCTAGGTCACGACCGAGGTCAAACGGAGGTCGGGAACCGAGGTCATGACCTAGGTCACAAGGCTGTGCAGGATACCGGATCGGCTGCCGCCGGCCTCCCTAGCGGCGGAGCAGCGTCTCGAAGAAGGCGCGGTAGCGCTGCAGGGCGACGCGGAGCTCCTCGGTTCCGGCCTCGCCGCCGCCGGCCCACTGGCCCTCCAGCTGCTGCCGGGCGTCGGCGAAGGTCTCGGCGAGGCGGCGCATCACCTCGGCGACCAGCTGGTCGGCCTCCTCCACCGAACGGCGGGGCTGGTCGACGAAGCCGGTCTGGATGGATTCCCAGCGGGCCCGGAAGGTGCCGGTTTCCTCCTCGCCGAGGAGTGCCTGGGGCTGCTCGGTCGCGGCCGAGGCGCCACTCGCGCGGGTGCCGGCGAGCGTCGCCGAGCCGCCGTCGCCGCCGCTGCGGCCCGTCTCCATCGGCATGGCCGTGGTGTCGCTGGCGCCCTCCGGGGCGGTGGCGTGGCCGGTGAGATCGGTGCCGGCCATCTCGGCACGGTCCTCCATGTCGCCGCCGCTGCCGCTGTCGCCGCCGCTGCCCGCGATGTCCGCGGTGCTGAGGGGACGTTCCTGCTCACCCATCACCGTGTCCTCATCTGCTCGCCGGTGCGCTGGTCGGCACCGAGCAGGTCGCTGAACAACGTGCGGTAGTGCACCATCGCCTGGCGCAGGTCCTCGGTGGTCGCCGAGCCCGCCGCGCTGCGCTGGGAGATGTCGTGGGCGGCGCGATAGTTGTCCAGAACTCGGGCGTGCTCGACCGACAGGTCGGCGGCACGCTGGTCGAAGTCGGCGACCGGATAGCCCCGCTCGCGCATCAGGCTCGAGATCAGCGTGTCGGCCTCCTGCACCGCGTCGGCGGGGACGTCGACGAAGTGCGCCTGCACGTTGCTCCACGCCGCCATGAAGCGCTCGCGCTGCTCCGGGGCGAGGGGACGGATGTCGAGCTCGCGGCGCCGCTCCATCCGGCCCGACAGCTCGCGCTCGGCCTCGCGGCGATCGCCCCGCTGGCTGAGCTCGCGGTCGTATTCGGGACCGAAGGTTTCGCGCAACCTGCGGCTGCGCTGCTGCTGGGCCCCGATCAGGGCCGCCGCCACGACGGCGACCACGACCACGGCGATGACGATCCACACCCATGTCTGCATGAACTCTTCCTCCGCGCTGGCTGCTAGCACGTTTTGTGACATTGAAACGCTCATGTCAC
>CAZCJX010000003.1:3819-75418 GCA_964499205.1 uncultured Actinomycetes bacterium
CCGGTCTCGGCGATGTTGCTGAGCGGCGAGGTGATCAGCGCGGCGAAGGTGCCGGCGAAGATCACCCCCGCGGAGGTGATGATCGCGCCGGTGCGCGCCACCGCGTGCTGGATGCCGAAGCGCGGGTCGCGCTCCACCTCCTCGCGGACGCGCGACATGAGGAAGATGTTGTAGTCGGCTCCGACCGAAACCAGCATGATGAAGGCGAAGATGCCGACCGTCCAGTCGATGGCGCCCTTGCCCAACAGGTCCTGCCAGACGAAGGTGGTCAGTCCCATCGCCGCCGCGTAGGACAGCAGCACCGACACCAGCAGGTAGATCGGCGCCAGCAGGCTGCGCAGCAGCAGGGCCAGCACCAGCAGCACGCCGAGCAGCACGGCGACGGCGACCACGGTGAAGTCGCGGCCGAACATCTCGCGCAGGTTGTCGTTGAGCGGCGCGTCGCCGGCCAGCATGATGCGGGCGCCGGCCAGCGAGGTGTTGCGCAAGGCGTTGCCCGCCGCGTCGCGGATGCGCCCCACCGTGTCCATGGCGCCCAGCGAGAAGGAGTCGTCGCGGCTGAAGACCACCAGTCGCGTGGTGCGGCCGTCGCCGGACAGGTAGTAGTCGCGGGCCAGCTGCAGGTCGGGGCCGTTGAGGTGGTCGGAGGGGACGTAGAAGGTGTCGATGCCGGCGCGCCGCGCCTCGGTACTCACCGAGTCGAGGAACGACGCGGCGCTGGCCAGGCCGCCGCTCAGCTGCTGGGTGCCCCCGGCCAGCTGCTCCACTCCCCCACCGAGCGCGGCCGCCCCGCCGCCCAGCTGCCGCGCGCCGCCGGCCAGCTCGTCGAGCCGGCTGCCGAAGGTGGTCTCGGCGGCCTGCAACTGCTGCAGTCCGGCCTGGGCGCGGGCCAGCCCGTCGTGGAGCTGGCCGAGGCCGCCGGCCAGGTCGCCATCGCCCGCGGCGATGCGGTCGGCGCCGGCGATGGCGGCGTCGAGCCCGGGAAGCAGCTGGTTGCGCTCGGCGTCGTCGATGGTGTGCAGCCCGGCGCGCGCCTGCTGGCAGTCGCTGCCACTCACCGCGCACTTGGGATCGGCGTCGCTGGTGTCGAGGTAGAGCAACACCCTGTCGATGCCGTCGACCGCCTGGGCCACGCCGCCGCGCATCACCTTCAATGCGTCGCGCAGCTGCGACGCGCCCGAGGCGAGCTGCGTCGCGCCGCCCTGGGCAGCGGCGGCCGCGCCGGTGGCGCTCTGCAACCCGGCCGACTCCTGGCCCAGCCCATCGCCGATCTGCGCCGTCGCGGCGCGCGCCTGCTGTGCACCCGACGCGAGCTGCTCCGCCCCACCGGACACGCGCGCCGCACCGGCCCCCAGCTGCGCCGCGCCGCTGCTGCCCGCGGCCACCTTCTGCTGCGCCTGCCCCAGCTGTGCCCCGACGTCGCCGGCCAGCGCCGCCAGGGTGGCCTGCTGCAGCCGCGTCCCCGTCGGCTGGGTGAAGCTGCGCACCCCGCTGACTCCGGGCACCGCGGCCACCGCCTTGGTGACGCTGTCGATGGCGGCGACGTCGCGCGCGTCGCGCAGGTCGTGGTCGGTCTCGATGAGCACGTAGTCGGGCAGCACCTCGCCGGCCGGGAAGTGCCGGTTGAGCGCCGCCAGCCCGACCATCGAGTCGGTCGACGCCGGCTGCGGCGAGCGCTCGTCGTACGTGACCCGGGTCAGCGGGAACAGCGCGGCGAGCAGCAGCAGCGGCACCAGCGCGGCGACGGCGACGCGGCGCGGCCGGCGGGCGATCAGCCCCGCGGCGGCGGCCCAGAAGCGGCTCGGCTGCTCGGCGCGCAGCCCGCGCGGCCAGAAGAAGCGCTCGCCGCCGGCGGCGATCAGCGCGGGCGACAGGGTCAGGCCGGCGACCAGCGTCACCAGCACCGCCACGGCGATGGCCGGCCCGGTGGTGTTGAACAGCGACACGTTGGCGGGCAGCATGGCCAGGCCGCCGACCACCACCGTCGCCGCCGAGCAGGAGATCGCCTCGCCGACGCGGCGCACGCTGGCCGCCAGCGACTGCGGCGCCGTCCCGCCCCTGGCCATCTCCTCGCGGAAGCGGCTGATCACGAAGATGCAGTAGTCGGTGCCCGCGCCGAAGATGATGGCCAGGATGAATGTGTCAGTGAAGGCAGCAACTTTCAGCACGTGGAGGCCGAGCAGCGCCACCAGCGGGCGCGCCACCGCCGCGGCCAGGCCTATGGTGAGCATAGGGATGATCGGCGTCACCGGCGAGCGGTAGACCACCAGCAGGATCAGCATCACCAGCAGCAGGGTGATCGCGGTGGTGCGCACCGTGCTCTTCTGGATGCTGTCCTGGAAGTCGGCGACGATCGCGGTGTCGCCGGTGACGTGGCCCACCAGGTCGGCGGGCATGCCCCGGGCCATCTCGGCGCGCAGCCAGGGCGCGTCGCTGTCGCCCGGCGCGCTGCCCACCGGCGAGCGCAGCCCGACCAGGAAGTAGAGGGCGCGCCCGTCCCTGCTGCGGTCGGTCTGGCGCAGCTCGGGATGCGCGACGTCGTCCTGCACGAACACCACCCGCGAGCGCGCCGCGGCAAGCCGCTGCACCAGCGCCGCGTGGTACGCCTCGTCGGCGGCGCTGAGCCTGCCGTTGCGGTTCTCCAGCACCACGATCGCCTGGCCCTGCGCCTGCGCCCCGGCGAAGCGCTCGCCCATGTCGGCGTAGGCCTGCATCACCGGAGCGCTGTCGGGCAGGAAGCTGACGCTGTCCTGCTTGACCACGTCGCCGAGCTGGGGCACCGCGACGTTGAGGACAGCAGCGGCGACAACCCAGCCGCCGATGATCAGCCAGCGGAAGCGGCTGGCGGCGGCGCCGAGCCTGACGAAGAGCATGGCGGGATGGTCGCCCTCGCCGCGCCGCGCGGGCATCCGGGGCTGTACCTAGCCGGCCTCCTCAAATCGGTCGCGACCGTGTACCTAGTGGCTCTGCGGAGGCCCGCGGCACCATAGGATGTCGGGCACCGTGCCCCGCCTGCTGACCCCTGCCCGCACGCCCCTGATCGGCCGCGAGCGCGTGCTCGACGCCCTCTGGGGCGAGGTCACCGCCAGCGCCGCCCAGGGTGGCCGGGTCGCCGTGGTCCGCGGCCCGGCGGGCATCGGCAAGACCCGGCTGCTCGAGGAGTTCGCCCAGCGCGCCCGCAGCCTGGGCGCGGTGGTGGTGGCCGGCCGCTCCTCGGCGGTGGGCGGCTACCCCTACGGCGCCCTGGCCGACGCGCTGGCCGCCTACGTGCGCAGCAGCGCCCCCGCCGCCGCCACCATCCGCCGCGCCGGCACGCCGCTGGCCAGCCTGGTGCCCGCCCTGGTCGCCGCCGACGACCCCGCCGCCGTCGCCGAGCCCAGCATGCTGGCCGTGGTGCAGGCGGCCTACCGGCTGGTCGCCCACGTCACCGAGCGGCGGCCGATGCTGCTCATCCTCGACGACGTCCACGCCGCCGACGCCGAGACCTGCGAGGTGCTCCACTCGCTGCGCCGCCACGCCCACCAGTGCCCCTGGACCCTGGTGCTCGGCCTGCGCCAGCCCGGCGACGAGCGCACCGCGCCGGGCCGCCGCCTGGTCGACACCCTGCGCCGCGACGGCGAGTGCCTCGACGTCGAGCTGGAGCCGCTCGACCAGCCGGCCACCGCCGCGCTGGCCACCGCCGTGCTCGGCGAGGGGCTGCCCGCGCCCAGCCTGGTGGAGATGCTGCACCGCCGCACCGCCGGCAACCCCTACTACGTCGAGGAGATGGTGCGCTGGTTCCGCGGCACCGGGCACCTGCGCCGGCAGGGCCTGCAGTGGTCGCTGGTGCCGGGCAGCGAGGAGGGCGTGCCGCCCAGCATCGAGGAGGCGCTGGCCGAGCGCATCTCCACCCTGCCCGCCGCCGACCGCGCCGTGCTGGAGTGGATCTGCGCCGCCGGCGGCCGCGCCGAGCTGGGCCTGCTCGGCGACGTCAGCGGACTCGACGCCGCCTCGCTGGGGGCGTCGCTGGAACAGCTCTCCCACGCCAACCTGGTCACCGAGGAGGGCGGCCGCGCCGCCCTCTACCGAGTGCGCCACCCGCTGGTGTCGGAGTGCGTCTACCGCGACATGGCCCTGGCCCGGCGCCGCCTCGCCCACCGCGCCCTGGCCTTCGCCCTCTCCGACCGCGGCGCGCCCGCCGCCGAGGTGGCCACCCACTTCTCGCGCTGCGCCGACACCGGCGACGGCGACGCCATCGCCGCCGCCATGCAGGCCGCCGCCGAGGCGGAGAGCGCGCTCCACCTCGCCCGCGCCGTGTCGTGGTACCAGCTGGCGCTCTCGTTGCTGCCAGAGTCGGACAGAACCCAGCGGCCCCACGCGCTCGACCGGCTCAGCGAGCTGGCCTCGCAGACGGGACACCTCGACGTCGGCCTCGCCGCCACCCAGGAGCTGCTCGCCCACACCCCCGACGACGCGGTGGCCCGCCGCCTGGTGGTGCTGCGCCGTCTCGCCGCGCTGCGCGGCGTGGGCGGCCACGTCGAGAGCACCCGCGCCGTGCTCGACGAGGCGATCTCCCTGGCCGAGCACGGCGACGCCGGCGTGGTCCGGCTGCTGGTGGAGATGGCCATGTTCACCTGCACCGCGCTGCCGGTGGCCGACGTGATCGAGACCATGCAGCGCGCCGAGGCGGTGGTCGAGCGCTTCGGTGCCGCCGCCCGCCCCACCCTGCTGATGCTGCGCAGCGTCCGCGCCCACGCGGTGGCCTACGGCGGCGACCCCGGGCCGGCCGGCGAGATGGCGCTGGAGATGGGTGCCGAGGCGCTCGCCATCCAGGATGGCTTCGCCCTCGGCTGCTCGGTGTTTTCCCGCGGTGTGGCCAATACTCTGCTGGGCCGTTTCCAGGAGGCGGCCGACGCGCTGGGGGTGCTCGCCGACGCCACCGAGCAGGCCGGGCTGCAGTGGGAGGCCACCTCCACCTGGGCGATGCGCGCCGAGGCGATGGCCTACCTGGGCCGCTTCGAGGAGGCGGTCGCCGACAGCCTGCGCGGCGAGGACTTCGGCCGCCGCGGCGGCAACGGCATGCTCGAGCTGGCCGTGCTCATGGGCGGGCAGGCGCAGATCCTGCACGGCGACCTCGACGCCGGGCGCGAGCGGCTCGACGAGGCGCGCCGCCTGCTCGACCGCCGCCAGACGACGTTCGAGGGGATGTACTGGAGCGTGCGCGCCCTGCTCGCCGAGGCGCTCGACGACGTGCGCGAGGCCGCCGCCTGCTACGCGCGCATGTGGGAGTGGGCGACGCTGCACGGCTGCCTCTCGCTGACCGCCCGGCGCAGCGGCCAGGTGCACGCGCTGCTGCGCTGCGGCGAGATCGCCGAGGCGCTGCGCATCGCGCGCGAGTCCGACGAGTTCCTGCAGCAGCACGAGATTCCCCGCGCCCGCGGCCTGGCGTCGGTGGCGTTGGGAGCGGCGCTGATCGCCAGCGGGCAGGTGGTCGAGGGCGTCGACGCGGTGCAGGCCGGCGTCGCCGCAGCCACCGAGGGTGTCGACGGGCCGCTGATCCCCGCCATGGTGCGGCTGCGCGCCGGCGAGGCGATGCTCGCCGCGGGCGAGAAGCGGCGCGGCGTCGAGCTGCTCGGCGAGGCCCACGCCGCCTTCACCGACATCGGCGCCCGCCGGCTGCGCGACCTCTCGCGCGGGCTGCTCCGCCAGGCGGGAGTCGCCGTCGCGGCGGCGACCAAGCAGAACGGCGCCGGCGCTGCCGGGCTGGCCCAGGGTGGCGGCGACGACCCGCTGGCGGTGCTCAGCCCGCGGGAGCGCGACGTCGCCACTCTGGCGATGTCGGGATCGAGCAGCCGCAGCATCGGGCTGCGCCTGGGCATCAGCGAGCGCACCGTCGAGAACCACCTGGCCAACGCCTACGCCAAGCTGCGGGTGCACAGCCGCGCCGAGCTGATCGCACTGCTGTCGGGCGGGACTCCGCTGCTGCGCTGAATCGCGGCGCCGCGTGCGGCCCCGCGGCCGCGTGCCGGCGTTTTTGACACGGCAGCGGTACAGCGACTGTCCGCTCTCTCGGGAGGGTCGCCGTCGTTCCGGGAGGCTTCGATGAGTCGACACGCGCAGACGCGCCGGCCGCTCCGACTGGTGCTCGCCGGCGGCCTGGCCGCCGCCGCCGCCACGGCGGTCTCCTTCGGCACCGCGCCCGCGGGCCACGCCACCGCCGCCGTCGGCTTCGCGCCGCGTGTCTTCGTCGACAGCGTGCGCGCCGGCGGCGAGCCGGGGATCATCCACAGCAGCAGGTTCGGCACGCTGGTCTACTCGTCGCACGAGGGCACCACCCACATCGACCGCGTCGGCATCGCCTCGCAGTCGACGCAGCAGTTCCTCTGCCCCGGCCTGACCACCGCCGACTGCTACAAGAACCACGTCTGGATCTGGACCTCCGAGGACAACGGGGCGCACTGGACGCTGCGCGACGAGGGTCCCAACTACCAGGGGTTCAGCGACCCCGACCTCACCGAGGACGCCGGCGGGGCCATCTACGACACCGGCATCGACCTGGCCAACGACTCCGTGTTCGCCTCACTCGACGGCGGCAAGACCTGGCCGCACGGCACCGTGCAGTGCCACGAGGGCGACCGGCCCTGGCTGGCCGGCGGCGTGGCCGGCGAGGTCTTCATGACCACCGACGACGCGCTCTCCACCGGCAGCGGCCACACCCTCTTCCACAGCACCAACTACGCGGACTCCTGCGGTTCCACGGGCATCGCCGACTTCGGCAGCTGGCACGGCAAGGGCAGCTACTCCGGCTTCGGCAAGGGGATCTACGACCGCTTCGACGGCAGCTTCATCGAGCCCGCCGAGTTCACCGACGCCAACGGGAGCATGCGCGTCGGCATCAGCCGCCTGGCCGACGCGGCCAAGGCCTTCAGCACCGGCCAGGGCGCCTTCGAGCCCCAGGACGTTGCTGACACCAATGGCATCTACTCGCCGTTCGGCGCGCCCCAGGTGATCTCCATGGACAGCGCCGAGAACATCTACTTCGCCTGGGACACCGACGACCGGGTCAGCGATCCCAACAACACGGGCGGCTGCAACCACAGCCCGGCGCCGCTGCCCAACCACATCATGCTGGAGATCGGCAAGCACACCGGCAAGGGCACCTGGGAGTGGCTGCCGCCGATCTCCCTGGCGCACCAGGGCAACGCCCGCGTGCTCTGGCCGTGGAGCGTCGCCGGCAGCGACGGCAACGTCTCGGTGGTCTGGTACCAGATGGACAAGATGGTCGACCCCGACTGCGACCAGTACAACGGCGCCACCATCGGCGACGTCAAGACCTACATCTACGAGGCGCACATCACCGACGCGACGACGCCGAAGAAGCGGCAGATCACCGTGACCAACGCGTCGGGGACGTTCATCCACCAGGGCGGCATCTGCGACAGCGGCACCGCCTGCGTCGCCACCGGGCAGGACCGCCGCCTCGGCGACTACTTCACCAACGCCGTCGACGGCAACGGCTGCGTGCTCATCGCCAGTGGTGACACCACCGTGCCCGACCCGCTGAGCGGGCAGGACCGCATCACCAGCCTGCCCATCTTCATCCGCCAGAACAGCGGACCCAGCCTGACCGGCGGGGAGTGCACCGCCAACCCGTCCGGGGTCGCCGGGGCCACCGCGGCGGCCTCGCCCAGCTCGTCGTCGGTCGCGTCGCCCTCGGCGGGCACCTCGCCCGGTGGGGCGCCCCCGGCCACCGCGCTGCCCAACACCGCGGCGGGGGCGGGCGCGGGCGCCGGCGGTGCGGCGGTCGCAGCCATCCTCGCCAGCATGGGGGTGCGGCGGAGACGGCCCGGGGCCTAGGCGGCCCGGGCCGCTCCGGGGCGGCGTCGGCGGCCGTGACGCTCCCGCTTGACGCCGGCATGGTGGTAAGGCCAAACTTACCGTAAGTTACGGCTTACCACAGCGCGGCGGGATCGACGCGCCCCGCCGGGCAACCCTCACGAGGAGCAGACATGACCGTCCGGGACACCGACACCGCCGTTCACGAGAGCATCGTCGTGGAGGCGCCGGTGGAGCGCGCCTTCACCGTCTTCACCCGCGACATGGGGGACTGGTGGGCGCCCGACCAGCACATCCTCCAGGGCGAGCTGGCCGGGATGGTGTTCGAGCCCCGTGCCGGCGGCCGCATCTACGACAGGGGCGTGGACGGCAGCGAGTGCCAGTGGGGACGCGTGCTCGCCTACGAGCCGCCCCACCGCGTGGTGTTCAGCTGGGACATCTCCACGGACTGGCAGATCGAGACAGACCCGGCCAAAACCAGCGAGGTCGAGGTGCGCTTCGTCGCCGAGTCGCCGGGGCGCACCCGGGTCGAGCTGGAGCACCGCAACCTGGAGCGCCACGGCGAGGCCTGGCAGGGCATGCGCGCCGCGGTGAGCTCCGAGGACGGCTGGCGCAAGGGCCTTGGCCGGTTCGCGGAGCACGTCGCCACGGCGTGATCCGGCGGCGGCCCGGGCGGGCGGCCCGCACGGTCAGACGGCGCGTCCCAGGAAGCCGGCCAGCCGGTCGAGCGGGGGCGCGCCGTCGGCCACCGCCACCTCCTCTGCGAACATGCCGCCGGCGGGCCGGGGCATCCCCGCCAGCTGCGGCTTCAGCCCCGCCAGCGTCTTCTCGACCAGCGCGTCGGGCACGTCCATGCTCTGTCCGGTGGCGCGGGCCAGGTCCCAGCCGTGGACCAGGTGCTCGGTGATGCGCATCTGCACCAGGGCGGGGCCCGGCCTCGGCCCCAGCGGCGAGGCGAAGGTGCCCTCGGCCACGCCCGGCGCGCTGAAGGCGTCGTGCAGGGTCCGGCGCGAGGCGGCATAGCCGGCCTCGGGGTCCCCGCCGAGGTGGTCGGCGCTGCGCTCGGGGGGCTCGGCGCCGCTGATCATGGCGGCGAACCGCAGGTTGCCGCCGGCGACGTGGTTGACCAGGCTGCGCACGTCCCACTCGGTGCAGGGCGTGGGCCGGGACCACTGGTCGTCGCGGACGCCCGCGACCAGCTTCTGGAACGCCGCCGATACCGAGTCGGAGGCGGCCACGAGGGCGGGGTATCCGGAGCTCTCTGCCATGGGCCGACATAGTAAGCGCGAGCGGCCCGGTCGAGGTGCGCCGGCCGGCGAGGTGCGATCGCCGGAACGCCGAGCGGCCGATCGACGGTCACCCGGCCAGCGCCGGGGCGACCACCGGAACGCCGAGCCGCCGGGCGGCGAACCACCCGGCGGCCAGGCCCGCCATGCCACCTGCCAAACCGACCGGTCGGTCGGTATTGCGGGATGTTCGAACCCGGTTCATCGATCTTTACGCCGCAAGCATACGAGGCGCTGCGACGTCCAACCATACTGCTGCGACAGTTGCAGCCAACTTCCGCTACCGACAGGGTGGGTACACAATCGTGATCGTTCAACTCCCCGACCATCGCCAGCCGGACCCGCAGCTGCGATATCTCGACGCGTTGGGTCCGCTCCGGCCGCTGGTCGAGGACGACCGCCTCACCGAGATCATGGTGGTGGGTCCCGACAACGTCTACGTCGAGATGGGCGGCCGCATCCAGAAGACCGACGTGCGCTTCGCCGGCGAGGACCATCTCGTCGACGTCATCAAGGTCATCGTCACCGCGGTGGGACGGCGCATCGACGCCGACTCGCCGATCGTCGACGCCCGCCTGCTCGACGGCTCGCGCGTCGCCGCCAGCATCCCGCCGGTGACCCTGAGCGGGCCGCTGTTGACCATCCGCAAGTTCAGCAAGCAGCCGCTCAAGGTCAGTGACCTGGTGCGCTTCCGCACCCTCTCCGACGACGGAGCGGCACTGCTCCAGGCGGCGGTACTGGGCCGCTGCAACATCGTCATCAGCGGTGGCACCGGGACCGGCAAGACCACCCTGCTCAACGTCTGCTCCAGCTTCATCCCCGACGACGAGCGCATCGTCACCATCGAGGACGCCGCCGAGCTGCGCCTCGACCAGGACCACGTGTGCAGCATGGAGGCGCGCCAGGCGGGCAGCGACGGCTACGGCCGCGTCGCCATCCGCGACCTGGTCATCCACTCGCTGCGCATGCGGCCCGACCGCATCATCGTCGGCGAGTGCCGCGGCGGCGAGGCGCTCGACATGCTGCAGGCGATGAACACCGGGCACGACGGCTCGATGACCACCATCCACGCCAACAGCCCGCGTGACTGCCTGAGCCGGATGGAGACGCTGGTGCTGATGGCCGGCATGGAGCTCCCCGTCCGCGCCATCCGCCAGCAGATCGCCTCGGCCATCGACCTGGTGGTGCAGCTGGAGCGGCTGCGCGACGGCTCGCGGCGGGTCACCGCGATCAGCGAGGTGGTCGGCATGGAGGGAGAGACGATCACCATGCAGGACGTCTTCACCTTCGAGGCGCAGGGCGTCGACGCCGAGGGACGCATCACCGGCCGCTTCGGCCCCACCGGCGTCCGCCCCCGGCTGCTGCAGCGCCTCGGCGAGATGGGCGTGCCCGTCCCCGCCGCGGTGGAGCGCGCCTTCCCGGCCACCGTGGCCTTCGGACGCGGCCGCCGCTAGACCCTCGCCTGCTCACAGGACGGCGCCCGGTCCTACCGCCGGGCGCCTGTCCTTTCTCCTCCGCCGTATCCTCCGGTGGGTCCGACGGCACCGGTCTGCCCCACGCGGAGGAAGCCAGCTCCCCATGCATCCCGCCGACGTCGCCGCGGCCGGTCCCGCGCCGCCCGACCGGCGGCGGCGCCTGCTCCCGGTCCTGCTGCTGGCCGCCGCGGTGGTGGCACTGGGAAGCGGCGGCCTGGCCCTGGCCACCCGGCTGGCCGGCTCGTCGCAGACGGCCACGGTGGCGCTGGTGGCGACGGTGCCGCTCAGCGAGACGGGGACTCCGGTGGTGTCGCACGTGGTGCTCAGCGGCGCGGGGGGCGAGAACGGCGTTGTCCTCAGCGAAAGTCCACCCTCGCTGTCGCGCGCGCCGTCGCTGACCAGCGCCGGCGTCCACGCCGTCCACGACGGCCGGTACACCGCGGTGAGCGCCACCGTCGACGGGCGCACCGTCAGCGCGCCGGTGGCACTGACGGCGCAGGCGGGCAGGGTGACGCCGCTGCTGCTGGTGGTGCGCCACGCCGGCATCACCGCCGCCGCGGGCAACGACGACGTCAACCACGCTGTCCTCGCCGCCGCCGGACAGCTGATCCATCCCCCCGACGTCACCTTCGTCGACCAGACTGGGCGGTCAGTCCCGCTGCACAGCCTGCGCGGCAAGGTGGTGGTGGTGGCGGCGCTGGACAGCCACTGCCACGACACCTGCCCGCTCTACACCGCGCTCTGGGGCGACCTGCAGCGCGTGGTGCGCGAACGCGGCTGGCAGGACCGGGTGGTGATCGCCGAGGTGAGCATGGATCCCGACCGCGACACGCCCGAGGAGCTGGCCGCCTACGGGCGCATGGTCGGCGCCACCTGGCCGCTGCTGCGCAGCGATCGCGAGTCGACGCTCTCCTTCTGGCTCTCGCTCAACGCGACCTACGCCAAGGCGCCGCCCGACAACCCGGCGCCGATCGACTGGTACACCGGCAGGCCGGAGATGTATCACCTGCACCACGACTCGCTGGCCGTGGTCCTCGACGCGCAGGGCGACGCGCGCTACCTGCTGCAAGGCACTCCCCGGTTGGGCCATCCGCTCAGCGCTGCGCTGGCCCAGCTGCTCACCGGGGGCCAGAACGCGCCCGCGCTGCACGCCCCCGCGTCGTGGTCGCTCACCGACCTGCTCGACCGCGTCGACACGGTGATGGGAGCGCCGCTGGAGTCGGCGCGCGGCGTCGAGCAGGCGGCGCGGGTGGGCAGCCGGGCACCGGCGCTCAGCGTCACCGGGCTGGACGGCAAACCCCTGTCGCTGCAGGGCGAGTCGGGCCGCGCCGTGATCGTCACCTTCTGGGCGACGTGGTGCGCGCCCTGCCGCCACGACCTGCCCCTGCTCGCGGACGCGGTGCGCAGCCATCCCGACCTCGCCGTGTTGGCCGTCGACGAGGGCGAGAGTTCCAGCCAGGTTGGTGACTATCTGCACAGCCTGCTGGGCGGCGACGCGTCGCTGCTCACCGCCGCGGTCGACCCCGACCACAGCGCCGGAGCGCACTACGCGGTGGCCGGGCTGCCGGTCACGGTGTTCGTCGGCGCCGACGGCATCGTCCAGGCGCTGCGCGTCGGCCAGCTGCAGAGCGGCGACCTCACCACTCTGCTCGCCCGCACCGGCGCGTGAGCATCCGCGCCGGCGCCGAGGCGCGCCGCCATGGCCGCTGAGCCTCCCCACTCGCGGCTGCTCACCGAGCCGCGCCGACCGCCGTGGCTGCGCGAGCACCCCCGGCGCCACTGGCTCGTGGTCGGCACGGTCTGCATCGGCGCCTTCATGGGCCAGCTCGACGCCAGCATCGTCACCGTCGCCCTACCCACCCTGCGCCGCGAGTTCCACGCCGGCGTCGGCGCCGTCGAGTGGGTGGCCCTGGCCTACCTGCTGGTGCTGGTCTCCTCGGTGGTCGCCATCGGTCGCGTTTCCGACATGGTTGGCCGTAAATTGCTGTACACCTACGGCTTCGGCGTCTTCGTGGTGGGCTCGGCGCTCTGCGGGCTGGCGCCGTCGCTGCCGCTGCTGATCGGCGCGCGGATGCTCCAGGCGCTGGGCGCGGCGATGCTGCAGGCCAACAGCGTGGCGCTGATCGTCGAGGCGATGCCCCGGGGGATGCTGGGTCGCGCCATCGGCGTCCAGGGCGCGGCCCAGGCGGTGGGGCTGGCAGTGGGGCCCGCCGTCGGCGGCCTGCTGATCAGCCTGGGCGGCTGGCGGCTGATCTTCTGGATCAACGTGCCCATCGGGATGATGGGGCTGCTGCTGGGCTGGTTCCTCCTGCCGCGCAGCCGCACCCTGCAGCCGCGGCGCCGCTTCGACTGGGCCGGCGCGGCGCTGGTCACCCTGGCGGTGGCCGCGCTGCTGGGCGGGGTGTCGTTCGGGGACAGCGCCGGCTGGACCTCCGCCACCGTGCTCGGCGCGCTCCTCGGCGGCCTCGCCCTGGCGGCGCTCTTCGTGCTGCGCGAGCGCCGCGCCGCCGCGCCCATGCTCGACCTCGCCCTCTTCCGCAACGCCGGCTTCAGCGCCGGCATCGCAGCCGGGCTGCTCTCCTACCTGGTTCTCTTCGGCGTGCTCTTCGTCGTCCCCTTCTACTTGGAGACCACCCTCCACCTCAGCGCCGCCGAGGCGGGACTCCGCCTCACCGCCCTGCCGGTGGCCCTGGCGGTGGTCGCGCCCCTGGCGGGCCGGCTCGCCGATCGCATCGGGCCCAGGCTGGTCACCGCGGGCGGCATGCTGCTGGCCGCCGCGGGCCTGGTCGCCCTGGCAGCGGCCCGGCGCCCCCCCGACCTGCTGCTCGCCGAGCTGGCCGTGGTCGGCGCCGGCCTGGGCGCCTTCATCCCTGCCAACAACGCGGCCATCATGTCTGCCGCGCCGCGCACCGGGTCGGGCGTCGCCGGCGGCGTCCTCAACATGGGCCGCGGCCTGGGCACGTCGCTGGGCGTGGCCGTCACCGGCGCCGCCTTCGCGGCCGGCGCCCAGGCCGCCAGCAGCGGCGGGGCGATCGGGGTGGCCGCGGCGCGGCGCGGCTTCGTCATCGCCATGGTGGTGCTGATCGGCTGCAGCCTGGCCGCCGCAGCGCTCGCCGCGGCGCGCCCATCCGGCCCCGACTGACCACGATTACCAAACCGACCGGTCGGTCCTTTTGCGTCACGATCCGCGGCGGAAGCGGCGGTGGAGGCGCCGGGCGGGGACCCGCGGTGCATACTTTCGGCCACTGAACGCGTTGTACACCTGGTCCCGGGCGCCGCGGTTGCCCCCGCGGCGCCCCCCGGCCAGGTCTCGGCGGCGCTGTCGAAACTCGGGCCCCCCGCGCGTCTGTCATTGGTGAGAGCCAATCACCCCCCAAGGAAGGCGACCATGTCCCGAACCCTCCCGGCCGTCCGTCCGCGCACCCTCCTCGCCGGTGGCGCCGTGGCCGCTGCCCTCGCCACGCTGGCAGCGCCCTATGCGGGCCATGCCGCATCGTTTGCGCCAACTGGACCGATCAGGACGGTGCTGTCGCACATCCACGAGCTGCCCACCCTGGCCCATCGCAACGACTGCTTCCCGCCGGTGCTGGTCTCGGTGGCCTGCGGCGGCGCCGGCCAGCCGATGACCTACGGCGGCGGACCGATCCAGCCGGCGCCCTCGGTCTACATCGTCTACTGGGGCTGGCACAACAGCGACCCGTCCGGCCAGGGCCCCTACCAGGAAGCCTTCTTCAGCAACGTCGGCGGCAGCACCTGGAACGCCAGCCAGACCCAGTACTGCCAGGGCAACACCAACCTGCTGGGCACCGCCTGCACCGCGGGGAGCACCCCGGTGGGCAACCCGACCGGCGTGCTCAAGGGCACCTGGCACGACGACACCAACCCGGTTCCCGCCAACCCCGACGACGCCGCCATCCAGGCCGAAGCCAAGCGCGCCGCCGACTTCTTCGGCAACACCACCCGTGCGTCGAACACCTCGACGCAGTACGTCATCGACACCCCGCACGGCAACTCGACCAGCGGCTTCAACACCCAGTGGTGCGCCTACCACGGTGACGCCAGCACCGCCGACGGCCAGCTCTCCTACACCGACTTCCCCTACCAGACCGACGCAGGTGCCAACTGTGGCCAGAACTTCGTCAACGCCGGCAGCGCCGGCCTGCTCGACGGCGTCAGCATCGTCGGCGGCCACGAGTTCGCCGAGTCGGAGACCGATCCCAACACCCAGAACGGCTGGTTCGACACCACCGGCGCCGAGACCGGCGACAAGTGCGCCTGGATCTCCGCCGGCCCCGGCGCGTCGACCGACGTGACCCTGGGCGGACGCAGCTTCGCGGTGCAGAGCCTGTGGAGCAACAACGCCAACTCGAGCACCGGCGGCTGCGTCACCTACTACGCCGGCGCCGGCAACCAGCACTGAGCGCGAGCGGCGGGGGCTCCGGCTAGGCCGTCGACAGCCCCCGCCGCCGCCGCACGCCGCGGTCGAGTGGGGCGAAGACCAGCGCGTCGATGACCACGCCGACGGCGAGGATCACCAGGATGGTGGCGAACATGCTGGGTAGGTCGAACAGCTCGCGCCCGGTCTCGAGCAGCTGGCCGAGCCCGCGGCCGAGGTCGGGGCCGTTGGCGATGATCTCCGCGGCCATCAGCGAGCGCCACGAGAACGCCCAGGCCTGCTTCAACCCGGTGATGTAGCCGGGCAGCGCCGCGGGGATGATGACGTGGCGGTACAGGCTGAGCCCGCGCGCGCCGAGTGAGGCGCCGACGCGCGGCAGCAGCGGCGGGATGTGGTCGACGGCGCTGACCATGCCGCCGGCGATCGAGGGCAGCGCCCCCATCACCACCACGAACAGCACCATGCGGGCGTTGAGGCCGAACCAGAGGATGCCCACCGGCACCCAGGTCACCGACGGCAGGCTCTGCAGCGCGGCGACGATGGAGCCGATGGCCAGGCGGACGATCTGCACGCGGGCGATCAGCAGTCCCAGCGGCGTGCCCAGCAGCAGGGCGAGCAGGTAGCCCTCGGCACCGTGCAGCAGGCTGGTGCCCACCGCCTCGGTGATCACACCCTGGCGGGCGCTGTCGACGAACGACGACCACACCACGCCCGGCGACGGCAGCACCTGCGAGGGATGGACGACGCTGGCCAGCTGCCACGCGCCCAGCAGGACCGCAACGGCGACCAGCTTGGGCAGCAGGACTCGGGTCAGCCGCGCCGGCCAGGGCTCGCCGCCGCCGCGCGCCATCTCCAGCGCGTCGAGACCGGAGGCGACGTCCTCGATGCGCGCGTGGGCGTCAATGACGTCCATGGCGCCCGATCTCCTCGCGCAGCCGGTCGGTGATGTCGGCGGCGAAGGCGGCGACGTCGGTGGACTCGAGCCGGCGCGGCCGGTCGATGTCGACCTCCCACTCGGCGACGACCCGGCCCGGCCGCGACGACAGCATCACGATGCGGTCGGCGAGGCGCACCGCCTCGCGCACGTTGTGGGTGACGAAGACGATGGTGGTGCCGGTCTCGGCGTGGATGCGCGAGATGTCCTCGTGCAGCACGTCGCGGGTGATGGCGTCGAGGGCGGCGAAGGGCTCGTCCATCAGCAGCACCGGGCTGCGCTGCGCCAACGCGCGGGCCAGGGCGACGCGCTGGCGCATGCCGCCGCTCAGCTCGTGGGGACGCTTGCGGGCGAAGCCCTCGAGGTGCACCAGGGCGAGCAGCTCGGCGACGCGCGCGTCGCGCTCCTCGCGGGCAACCCGCTGCAGCTTCATCGGCAGCGCCACATTCGAAGCGACGTCGAGCCAGGGCAGCAGCGCCGGCTCCTGGAACATCAGCGCCGGCCGCCCGCCGGACACCTCGACCCTGCCGAAGGTGGGCTTCTCCAGTCCGGAGATCATCGACAGCAGCGTCGACTTGCCGCATCCCGACGCCCCCACCATGCAGAGGAACTCGCCGCGCCGGACGTCGATGTCGATGCCGTCGACGGCGAGCACCCGCCCCGCTCCGCTGCCGTAGATCTTGGTGACATGATCGACCGAAACTGCCACCGGGCCACGGGCCAGCGGCGCGGTGCGCGCGGCGGCGCGGGCGTTGAGGGCGAGGATGCTCACTGCGGTCCGTAGCCTCCGCTGCTCACCGTGGGGCGACCGAGGGCGCGCAGCCGCTGGTTGAGCAGGCGCAGGTCCATGATCCCGTGCAGGTCGACGGCGCCGAGCAGGCCCGCGGCGTGGGCGTGCGCCGCCTCGGTGGAGAGCGCCGCGGCCAGCGGGTCGGCGCTGAAGTCGAGGCGCTTCCAGGCGTCGGCGACGACGGCGTCGGAGAGCTTCTTCTGGGTGAGCTGGAACAGGCCGTCGTTGACCACCTGCTGCGCCTGCGCCGGGTTGGCGGCGATCCAGTCGATCGACTCCAGGTTGGCGGCGAGCAGGTGGGCGACCACGTCGGGGTGGGCGTCGAGGAAGGCCTTGGTGACCATCAGCTCGGTGGTGGGGAAGTGCCCGTCGGGCCAGAGGGTGGCCTCGTCGACCAGCAGGGTCCCGCCGTCCTCGTGGATCAGGCGGCTGAGGTAGGGCTCGGGCACCCAGGCGCCGTCGATCTGGCCGCTCTTGAAGAGCTGCAGGATGGTGGCGTTGTCGGTCTCGGTGATGCTGGCGTCGCCGCCGCCCTGGGTGGTGGTGTGGATGCCGTGGGCGGCGAGGTAGGCGCGCAGGGCGACGTCCTGGGTGTTGCCCAGCTGCGGGCTGGCCAGCTTCTTGCCGCGCAGCGCAGCGGCCGAGGTGATGCCCTTCTGGACCACCAGCCCCGCCCCGCCCGAGGCAGCGCCGGCGACGATCCGCACCAGCGAGCCGTCGCTCTTGACGAAGGCGTTGATCGCCGGGTTGGGCCCGATGTACCCGGCGTCGATGGCGCCGCCGGCCATGGCCTCGACCTCGGCGGGACCGGCGTTGAAGACCTGGGTGGTGAGGTGGACGTTGCTGCCCAGCGCCTTGGTGAAGAAGCCCTCGGCGAGGCCGACGATGGCCGGCGCGTGGGTGATGTTGGGGTAGTAGCCGAGCCGGAGGGCGACCTGCTGGGCCGCGGCCTGGCTGCCCTGCCCGCCGGTCTGGGCGTCGGCGGAGCCGCAGGCGGCCACGGCGGCGGCGAGGAGGGTGAGGGCGGCGGCGGCGAGAAGCCGGGGGTGGCGGCGGAGGCGCCGGGCGGAGGCGTCGCGAAGCATGGCGGTCATTGTTGACTTTCTCGATCGACGCAATCAACAATCTTGGCCCGTGACTTTCCGAAGGCTGCGTTCGGCCGATGCGAACAGGAGCTGACGTCGCCGCCGGCCAGAACGGC
This sequence comes from uncultured Actinomycetes bacterium, assembly GCA_964499205.1. Classification (GTDB taxonomy): domain Bacteria; phylum Chloroflexota; class Dormibacteria; order Aeolococcales; family Aeolococcaceae; genus DASRDZ01. The sequence goes on from CAZCJX010000003.1 coordinate 21,717, forward strand.
CGCCGCCGGCCCCAGGTGACCCTCGACCAGCTGCACGCCTTCGTGGCGCTCGCCGAGCACGGCAGCCTGCGCCGCACGGCGCGCCTCCTCCACCGCTCCCCCGCGGCGCTGAGCGCCCAGGTGCAGGCGCTGGAGCGCCTGCTGGGCATGCCGCTCTTCCACCGCGCCGCCCGCGGCATGCAGCTCAGCGACGCGGGGCGGACCCTGGGCAACAGCGCCGCCTGGGTGCTCGACCGCATCGCCGCGCTGGAGGACGAGGCGGCCAGCATGCGCCGCTCCCAGACCGGCGAGGTGGTCATCGCCGCCGGCACGGTGATCGGCACCCACCGCCTGCCCAGCTGGCTGGCGCCGCTGCTCGACGCCGGCTCGGGGCTCGACGTGCGCATCGTCACCGAGGGCCGCGACGCGGCGCTGCGCCGCGTCCTCGACCACGGCGCGGACATAGCCGTGGTCGGCGACCGCGTCGACGTCGCGGGGCTGGAGACGGGGGTGGTGGAGCGCACCGAGCTCATCGCGGTGGTGTCGGCGCGGCATCCCCTGGCCTCGCCGCGCACCGTGCCGGCGGACCTGGCGCGGCACCGCTTCCTGGCCCGCTCGCCAAGCTCGGCCACCGAGCGGCTCTCGGCGCGGCTGCTCGGCGACCTCTACCGCAGCGGGCCCTACGTGGAGATGGGCGAGGGCGCCCTGGTGCGCGCGCTCGGCGACGGGCTGGGGTGGGCGGCGGTGCCGCGGTCGGCGGTCGAGGCCGAGCTGGCGGCCGGGACGCTGGTGTCGATCCCCCTCCCCGGCGCAGCGGTGTCGCAGGAGATCAGCGCGGCGCGGCGCGACGAGCCGGCGACACCGGCGGCGCAGCGGGTCTGGGAGCACCTGCTGGCGCTTGGCCCGCCGGCCTGACCCCCGGCGAGCTCAGCCGCCGTCGGCGACACCCACGGCGACGGCGGGCGGGGCGGCGACGCGGCGCTGCCGGGCGAGGACGAACGCGGCCAGGGCGATGCAGCAGCCGCTGCCGGCGAGGAATCCTTCGACGTAGCCGCCCACGCGCGGGAAGCCGCCCGCGCCCGTTCCCGCCGCCGCGACCAGCGCACCGGCAACTGACGCTCCGACCGCCGCGCCGACGTTGCGGCAGATCACGTTGATCGAGGTGGCCACGCCCATCTGCGACTGCGGCGCCCCCTCGACGACCAGGATGGGCACCACCACCGAGGTCATGCCGATGCCCAGCCCCGCCCCCGCGGCGGCGACGACGACCTCGGCGACGGTGTCGTGCCGCGCCGCCAGCAGCACGAACGACGCGGCGACGATCAATGACGCGGTGACCAGCACCGGGCTCCAGCGCAGCCGGGACAGCAGCCAGGTGGTCATCGGCCGCGCCACCAGGCTGGTCACCGTCCAGGGCATGAGGAGAAAGCTGGTGTCGAGCACGGACGCGGAGAAGCCGTAGCCGGCGCTGCGCGGCGTCTGCACGAAGTCGGACAGCTCGACGAAGGCGACGAAGGCGGTGAAGCCGATGAGCAGCTGGCCGACGTTGGCGACCAGCACACCGCGTTGCAGCAGCACGGTGGTGTCGACGAGCGGCGACGCGCGCCGCGCCTCGACGCGCCACCAGGTGACCGCGACCAGCGCCGCGACGGCGAAGCTGCCCAGCGTCGGCAGCCCGGTCCAGCCCCAGCCGTTGCCCTCGGTGACGGCGACCAGCGCGGCGGCCAGCCAGGTGGCCAGCAGGGTGGCGCCGAGCAGATCGAGCGGAGCCCGGGTGCGCAGCGGCGACTCGGGGACGGTGAGCGCGACCACCGCCAGGCAGAGCACCAGCAGGACGGTGAGACCGAGGAAGGCCACCTGGTAGCCGCTCCAGACCTGGGCCACCAATGCGGCGGCGAAGAGCCCCGCCGAGCCGCCGGCGCCGAAGATCGCACTGATCGTGCCCACCCCGGCGCGCAGGCGGTGCCGCGGCAGCTCGTCGCGGACGATGGCCAGCGACATCGGGTACACCGCGGTGACCGCGCCCTGCATCACCCGCCCGGCGATCAGCGCCGCCGCCGAGTGCACCAGCCCGGCGAGCAGGGCGCCGGCGACGGTGACGCCGAGGCCGGCCAGCAGCACGGCGCGCTTGCCGTGGATGTCGGCGAGCCGGCCCAGCAGCGGCGCGGCCACCGCGGCGGCGAGCATGTAGCCGGTCAGCGTCCAGGTCACCGCCGTCGCCGACAGGCCGAGGTCCTGCTGGATGCGGGGCAGCAGGGGGATGACCATCGACTGCGACAGCGACGACACGCAGGTGGCCGCACTCAGGGCGATGAGCAGCAACGCCGGGCGGACCGGGCGGGCGGACGGGCCGGCTGCCAGGCCCTGTCCTTCGACCTCCATTTTCTGCATACTTTGCAATGATTGCACCCGAACCGGCACGGAGGTGGCACCCGGCGATGAGCACGTTCGAGAAGCGCAGCATCAGCCTCGAAGCGGCGCAGGGGGTCATCGAGGCGGCGTTCCGCGAGGCGGAGAGCATCGGCATCCCGGTCGCCGTCTGCGTCGTCGACGAGAGCGGGGTGATCAAGGCCTTCGCCCGAGGCGACGGCTCGGCACTGATCAACGTGCAGTCGGCGCAGGACAAGGCGTACACCGCCGCGGGCCTGGGCATGCCGACCCACGCGTGGTACCCGATGATCAAGGACGATCCCGCGCTGCTGCACGGCGTGCCCACCGCCATCGACCGCGTGGTCATCTTCGGCGGCGGCGTGCCGATCAGCGTCGACGGCTTCGTGGTCGGCGCCGTCGGCGTCGGCGGCGGCACCCACCAGCAGGATCGGCAGATCGCCGAGGCCGCCGTGCGCGCGCTCACCGGCGTGCCCGCCTGATGGCTCGGCAACAGCTCCACTGAGGAGGTCGTCATGGCGTTCCAACCGAGGACATGGAGCCTCGAGGAGATGATCGCCGGCACCTCGCCGGACCCCACCAACAAGGACCCGCAGACCGGCGGCGACATCTGGCGCACCTGGCTGCTCGACCGCACCCGGCACATCGACGTGGTCTACGCCAACGTCAAGGGTGGCAACCGCACCGGCATCCACATCCACCCCGACACCCACCACTACACCTGCATCATCAAGGGCATCGCGGTGGTGTGGATGGACGGCCACATGCTCGAGCTGAAGGCCGGCGACGTGGTCAACATCCCCATGAACGTGCTGCACAACTTCGGCGCCAAGGTGGGCCACGACGTCTGGTTGGTGGACATGACCAGCCCGCCCTGGGACCCGACGCTGATGATCTTCAAGCCCGAGCGCGAGGCGGAGATCGCGGCGCAGATGGACGCGGCGCTGCGCGCCAACGGCCAGCTCTAGCCCGACTTCTCGCTACTTCTCGCTCAGCCCGCCACCAGCGCGCCGAGGCGCTCGATGCCGTCGACGACGGCGGCCAGCTCGCGGCTGCCGTCGCCGACCAGCTGCCCGGCGTGCACCACCACGTCGCCGAAGCCGGCGTCGGCGAACCCGGCCAGCTCGGCGGCGTCCCAGGGGTCGCTGACCCGCACCCAGTAGTCGAAGGGGAGGCGGTCGCGGCCGAGCCGCCGGCGCTCCGCCTCGATGGTGTTGCGGGCGCGCTGCGCCTCGGCCAGCGGAGCGGCCGGGCCGAACCAGCCGTCGCCGAGGCGCGCGGCGCGGCGCAGTGCGGCCGGGGTGATCCCGCCGACGACCACGGGCGGCGGCGGCGACGCCGCCGGAGTCATCTGCACGGCGTCGAACCGATAGTGGGCGCCGCGGTGCGACACCGCCTCGCCGCTCCACAGCGCGCGCAGGATGGCGACGATCTCGTCCATGCGGGCGCCGCGCGAGTCGAAGTCCTCGCCGACCACCTCGAACTCCTCGCGCATCCATCCCGCGCCCACGCCGACGACCAGCCGGCCGCCGGAGAGCGCCTGCACCGTCGCCGCGGCGCGCGCGGTGACGAAGGGATTGCGCAGCGGCAGGATGTAGACGCCGGTGGCCAGGCGGATGCGGCTGGTGGCGCAGGCGAGGTGGCCCAGCGTCGCCCACACGTCGGCCAGCGGCGTGGCCACCCCGTAGCCGCGGGGGCGGCCGGCCGGGTCGTAGGGATAGGTCGCCTCCCACTCGACGGGGGCCACCAGGTGGTCGGCGACCCAGACGCAGTCGAAGCCGCTGCGCTCCGCCGCCTGCGCGATCGGCGCGTAGTCGCCGAGCGGGATGCCGAAGACGGTGAGCGACAGGCGCAGGCCGCTCATGGATGCATGTACCAGCCACCGCTGACGGTGAGCGCCTCGCCGGTGATGAAGCGCGAGGCGTCGGAGGCCAGGAAGTGGACGACGTCGGCGACATCCTCCGGCTGGCCCCAGCGGCGCAGCGGAGTTCTGTCCACCTCCGGCCGGAACTCCTGCTCGAACTTCTCCATGAAGCGGGTCCAGACCAGGCCGGGCGCGACGGCGTTGCAGCGGATGCCGTGCGGCCCCATCTCCCGGGCCACGGTGCGGGTCAGCGCCTGCAGCGCCGCCTTGGCCGCGGCGTAGGGCGCCTCGCGCTCCGGGCTGGTGTAGGCGGCGACCGAGCTGACGTTGACGATGGCGCCGCGGCCCAGCTGCTTCATGCCGGGCAGCACGGCGCGGGTCAGCAGCCAGGGACCGGTGAGGTCGACGGCGAGGGCGCGATCCCAGTCGGCGGGCTGCAGCTCGTCGACATGCCCGAAGGGGTTGACCGCCGCGTTGTTGACGAGGATCTCCACCGGCCCGACGCCGTCGCGCACCGCGGCGACGACGCGCTCGATGCCCTCGGCGTCACCGCCGTCGAGGACGTGGCCGACGACCCGGTCGCCGACCTCCTGGCGCAGCGCCTCGACGGTCTCGGCGGTGCGGCGTTGATGCACGTCGGTCACCACCACGGTGGCCCCGGCCAGTGCCAGCCGCCGGGCGGTGGCCCGGCCGATGCCCGCCCCCGCCGCGCCGGTGACCAGCGCGACGCGGCCCTCCAGGTCGTGGTCCACCTGCGGCACCCCTGCGTCTGACGTTCCTGCGGTCGCCGTCCACCCCTGAACGCGCGGCCGCAATTCTTACATAATTTGTAGACGCAGCAAACCTCGCCAGTGGGGGACGCCGAGATGCCCGGACTGCCGCCCGCGCTGGAGGAGCGCTACCGGGCCCGTGGCCTGCGCAGCGACGAGCGCATCGGCTGGAGCCTGACCCGGGCCGCGGAGCGGTGGCCGGAGCGCGTGGCACTGGTCTGCGACGGCCGGCGACACACCTACGCCGAGCTGTGGCGCTGGGCCACCGCGCTGGCCCAATGGCTGCACGACAGCGGGCTGCGCCCCGGGGACCGTCTGCTCTGGCAGCTGCCCAACTCCGCCGCGGCGCTCGCCCTCCACCTCGCCGGCTGGCGGATCGGGGCCCTCTGCGTCCCCGTGGTCCCCGCCTACCGCGAGCACGAGATGGGCCAGATCCTCGCCGACTCCCGCCCCGCCGCGGTGGTCGTCGCGTCGAGCGCTGCGGGCCGCTCGCCGGTGGCGGAGATGGAGGCGCTGATGGCGTCGAGCGGCATCGCGCCGCGCATCCGCATCGCCGCCGGCGGCGAGCCAGGAGCGCATCCCAGCTGGAGCGCACTGGCAGCCGCCCCGCCCCGGCCCGGCGCGCGCGTCGACGACGGCGGCCTGCCCGACCCCTCCCCCGCCGCCGCGCCCTGCCTGCTCCTCTACACCTCGGGCACCACCGCCCGCCCCAAGGGCGCGCTGCACTCCTCGGCCTCACTGGTCGCCGAGGTCACCACCCTGGGCCGGGCGATGGGCTTCTCGCACCGCGACGTCTTCATCACCGGCGCACCGATCACCCACGTCGCCGGCCTGCTGCTCAGCGGCCTGCTCCCCGCCGCCTACGGCGCCCGCGCCGTGCTGCTCACCCGCTGGGACGCCGACGATGCGGTCCGCCTGGCCGGCGAGGAGCGGGCCACCTTCTCCATGGGACCCACCGTCTTCCTGCAGGGCTTCGTGGAGCGCTACGAGGCGGAGCCGGACCGGCATCCCCACCGGCTGGGCACCTTCATGTGCGGCGGCGCCGCCATCTCGCCCGCGCTCATCGAGCGCGCCGACGCCGCGGGCATCCGCGCCTTCCGCAGCTGGGGGATGACCGAGGCGCCCACCGTCGGCGTGATCGGCCCCGACGACCCCCTGGAGCGGCGCGCCAACAGCGACGGCCGCCTCTCGGAGGGCTGCGAGGTGCAGGCGGTCGACGAGCAGCGCATCCCGCTGCCGCCGGGCGAGCTCGGCGAGCTGCGCCTGCGCTGTCCCGAGCAGATGCTGGGCTACAGCGACCCAGCCCTCGACGCCGAGCAGGTCGACGCCGAGGGCTGGTTCTACACCGGCGACGCCGGCCGCGTCGACGGCGACGGCTGGGTGACCATGACCGGCCGCCTCAAGGACGTGGTCAACCGCGGCGGCGAGAAGTTCTCGGCGCAGGACATCGAGCACGCCATCGCCTCCCACCCGGCGATCGGCGCGGTGGCGGTGACCGGGCTGCCCGACCAGCGCCTCGGCGAGTGCGTCGCCGCCTTCGTGGTGCTGCGTCCCGGGGTCGAGTGGCCGGGGCGGCAGGCGCTGCTCGACCACCTGGAGGCGCAGCGCCTCGCCCGGCAGAAGTTTCCCACCGTGTGGCGGGCCGTCGACGAGCTGCCCATGACCCTTTCCGGCAAGGTGCAGAAGCACCGCCTGGTGGCGATGTGGGAGGCTGCTCCCCAGGCCTCTCGGGACCTTTCCTGATGCCATGTCGAGTTTTTGACAAAGTTTGTACAGCGGAGGCCACCTGCATGACCGATGACGCCGTCGTCACCTACGAGACGCGCGGCCAGCTGGCGGTGGTCACCATGAACCGCCCCCGCTACCGCAATGCGCAGAACAGCGCGATGACCTACGCCCTCGACGCGGCGTTCTCCCGCGCCGCCGAGGACGACGAGGTGCGCGTGGTGCTGTTGCGCGGGGCGGGCGACCACTTCTCCGCCGGCCACGACATCGGCACACCGGAGCGCGACGTGGACCAGAGCTTCGAACGCAGAGCGTCGCTGTGGTGGGACCACACCACCAGGCAGGGCGCGGCGCGCCGCTATGCGCGCGAGCAGGAGGTGTACCTGGGCATGTGCCGGCGCTGGCGGGAGCTGCCCAAGCCGTCCATCGCCATGGTGCAGGGCGCGTGCATCGGCGGCGGCTTGATGCTGGCCTGGGTGTGCGACCTCATCGTCGCCGCCGACGACGCCTTCTTCGCCGATCCGGTGGTGCGCATGGGGATTCCCGGCGTCGAGTTCTTCGCCCATCCCTGGGTGCTCGGCCCGCGGGTGGCCCGTGAGTTCCTCTACACCGGTGCGCGGCTCAGCGCACAGCGCGGCTACGAGGTGGGCATGGTCAACCGGGTGGTGCCGCGCGCCGATCTGGAGCGCACCGCCGTCGAGCTCGCCGAGCAGATCGCGACCATGCCGCCCTTCGGATTGGCGCTCACCAAGAAGGCGATCAACGAGGCCGAGGACCAGATGGGCATGCGCGCGGGCATCGAGCTGGCCTTCTCGCTGCACCACCTCGCCCACGCCCACAACGCCGAGGTGCAGGGGGACCAGCTGGGCGGCGCCACCGTCGAGACGCTGCGCAACGCCAACCGGGCTGCGCCGCGCGACTCCTAGGCGCGCAGGCGCATGCGGCCGGAGGTCAGTGCCGGGCCGCGATCGGTGTGCGCGTCGAGCAGCACCTCGCCGTCGCTCGCATGCCAAGCCCGGATCTGCAGCGTGTCACCGGGATACACCAGCCCCGCGAAGCGCGCCTCGTAGGACTCGAGCCGCTGGTGGTCGCCGTCGGTGAGCGCAGCGGTCAGCGCGCGCGCCACCACGCCGTAGGTGCACAGCCCGTGCAGGAACGGCTTCTCGTAGCCGTGGGCCCGCGCCATGTCGGGATCGATGTGCATGGGATTGCGGTCACCGCAGAGGCGGTACAGCGCGGCCTGATCGGGAGATGTCGCGACGCTGAGCTGCACATCGGGCTGGCGCTGCGGCGGCGCACTGCGCGGACCCGAGGGACCGCGCTCGCCGCCGAAGCCACCGGCGCCGCGCACGAACGAGGCGTTGACGCTGGTGAACATCGGGCCGTCGCCGTCGCTGCTGACGCTCTCCCACACGATCACCGCGGCGGACCCCTTGTCCCACACCGCGATGCAGCGGCGCGTCGACTCCACCGACCCCTGCGGCGGGATGGGCCGGTGCAGGGTGATCGACTCCTCGCCGTGCAGCAGGTCGCCGAGGTCGAAGTCGACGGCGTCGAGGAACGCGGGCAGGAAAACGCTCGACGGGATCACCGCGAAGGTCGGCAGCACCTGCGGGCCGCGCCCTTCGTAGACCAGGTCGAGGTCGTCGGCGGTGGCCCCGACGGCGAGCGCGTAGAGGATGGTGTCGCGTTCGGTCCAGGTGTGCCGCGACGGCGCCAGCTCCAGCCCCACCAGGGAGGGGTCGATGTGCCGCCGGGTCACCGCGCCACGCCGTCCTCGCGCAGCGCGGCGATCTCCGCGGCGCTGTAGCCGATCTCGGCGAGCACCTCGGCGGTGTGCTCGCCCAGCGCGGGCGGCGCCATGGCGTACTCGGGACGCCAGGACCCGAACTGCGCCGGCGCACGCACGGTGCGGATCGGCGCGTCGTCGCCCCAGCCGACGTTCACCACCGTCCCCATGGCCTGCACCTGTGCGTCGGCCTCGATGTCGGCGTAGGACTTGACCATGCCCACCGCCAGCCCGGCGCCCTGCAGGCGCTCTATCCAGGCGCGCGAGGTGTCGGTGCGCAGCGTCGACTCCAGCTCGGCCACCAGCGCCTCGCGGTTGCGCACCCGATCCACCTTGGTGGCGAAGCGCGCGTCGTCGACCAGCTCGGCGCGGCCGAGCGACTCGCAGAGGAGCCGCCAGTGGGTGTCGAGGTAGGCGGAGATCACCAGGTGTCCGTCGGCGGTGGCCAGCAGGTCGGCGGGTGCCGTCATCGGCGCGGCGTTGCCGCAGCGCGGTGGCAGCGTGCCGGTGGCAAGGTACTCGGTCATCGGCGCCGCCTGCAGGTGCAGGGCGACATCGAGCAGGGAGACGCTGACGCAGTCGCCCTCGCCGGTGCGCTCGCGGTTGAGCAGCGCCGCCAGGATGCCCTGGGCGAGCACGTGCCCGGCGGCGACGTCGACGACGGTGAAGCCGACCTTGGTGGGCGGGCCCTCGGGCTGGCCGGTCACGGCCATGATGCCGCTCTCCGCCTGGATCACCAGGTCGACGCCGCGACGGCCGCGTTCCGGTCCGGCATGGCCGAAACCGCTGAGCGACGCGTAGACCAGGCGGGGATGGGCGCGGCGCAGGCTCGCCACCCCGAGGCCGAGGCGATCCATCACCCCGGGGCGGAAGCTCTCGATCAGCACGTCGCTGCCCTCGAGCAGGCGGGCGACCACCTCCAGGCCGCCGACGGTGCGCAGGTCGAGGGCGATCGAGCGCTTGCCGCGGTTGAAAGCGAGGAACGTCGGGCTGGTGCCGCTGCCGGTGAAGGCGGCCGTCTGCAGCTCCCGGGCCGGGTCACCGCTCAATGCCTCCACCTTGACCACGGCGGCGCCGAGGTCGGCGAGGACCATGCCGGCGCAGGGCGCGGCGAGCAGGTTGCCCAGCTCCAGCACCCTGAGCCCGTGCAGCGGCGGGCGGGCCGTCACCGGGGACGCAGTCCCATGCGGCGGGCGATGGCGTCGCGCTGGATCTGCGAGGTGCCGGCGGTGATGGTCGAGCCGCGCGCCGCGCGCAGGTGCCGCTGCATCGGCATCTCCATGGTGTAGCCGTAGCCGCCCATGATCTGCATGCCGTTGTTGGCGACGCGCAGGAACGCCTCGGAGCCGAACAGCTTGGCCATGGAGATCTCCAGCAGCGCGTCGCGTCCCTGGTCGAGCACCCAGGCGGCGCGGTAGGTGAGCAGGCGCGCCGCGTCGACCTCGGTCTGCATGTCGGCGAGCATGTGGGCGATCACCTGGAAGTCGCCGATGCGGCGGCCGAACTGCTCGCGCTGGGTGGCGTAGGCAAGCGCCTCGTCGACCACCGTCTGGGCGTTGCCGGCGTAGGCGCAGGAGGTGACGATGCGCTCCAATTGCAGGCCGCCGAGCAGGCAGGCCCAGCCGTCGCCGGGCTGACCGACCAGTCGGTCGGCGGGGACGAAGCAGTCCTGGAAGACCAGCTGGGTGGTCGGCAGCATGTGCCGTCCCAGGGTGCGCAGGGGGCGGATCTCCAGGCCCGGGGCGGTGTTGTCGACCAGCAGCAGGCCGAGGCCGTGCTGCCGCGGCGCGTCGGGATCGGTGCGGCAGTAGACGCTGATCACGGTGTCGTCGACGGCGGCGCCGCTGCAGAACACTTTCTCGCCGTTGAGCAGCCAGCCGCCCTCGACGCGGCGCGCGGTGGTGCGCATCGAGCCGGCGTCCGAGCCAGAGCCGGGCTCGGTGATGGCCACACAGAAGCGCACGTCGCCATTGAGCAGCCGCGGGATCCAGTGGCGGCGCTGCTCCTCGCTGCCGTGGCGCAGCACGGTGAGCGCGTTGAAGATGGGGATGCCGTACACCGCGGCCAGGTCGTAGCCCCAGCGGCCGATCTCCTCGGCGACCAGGGCGAAGTCGAGGATGCCGCGGCCCAGGCCGCCGTGTTCCTCGGGGAAGGGCAGGCCGAGCAGGCCCATGGCGACGAACTGCCGGTAGAGCTCGTACGGGTAGCGCTCGGCGTCGTCGTGCTCGCGCAGGTAGTCCTCGGTGGCGACGCGCTCCATCATCGAACGCACCGCGTCGAGGACGTCGCGCTGCTCCTGGGTCGGGGTGAAGTCGAACATGGCCGGGTCAGTCGCTCCAGCGGGGTTGCCGCTTCTCGCGGAAGGCCGCGGCCGCCTCGGCGGCGTCGGGTGTTTCTGCCAGTCGCAGGCTGAACTCCTGCTCCACCGCGTAGCCCGCCTCGACGTCGAGGGGCTCGGCGAGGTCGAGCGACTGCTTGGCCAGGCGCACCGCGGTGGGGCTCTTGGCGGCGATGTCCTCGGCCAGCTGGTGGGCGCGGGCGTCGAGGGCGTCGCCGTCGTCGAGCAGCTCGGTCACCATGCCGAGGCGGTGCGCCTCCGCCGCGTCGATGGGACGGCCGGTGAAGTACATGCGCCGCACCGTGCCCATGGGCAGGACGCGCATCAGGTAGCGGCCGCCGCCGCAGCGCCCCACGGTGATCTCGGGAACGCCGAAGCGCGCGCTGCGCGTGGCCAGGCGGACGTCGCAGGCGGCGGCGAGCTGGCAGCCGGCGCCCAGCGCCGCGCCGTCGACCGCGCAGATCACCGGCACGGGTGAGTGCAGCACCTGCGAGAAGAAGGCGCGGGTCATCGCCTGGCGCTGCTCGTCCTGCTGGCGCGGCATGGGCAGCTCGCGGATGTCGGCGCCGGCGCAGAAGATTCCCGGCACCGCGGAGCGGATGACGACCGCGCTGCAGTGCCGGTCCTGCTGGAGGGCGCTGAGCGCCTCGGCCAGCTCGCGGTAGGTCTGGGTGCGCAGCGCGTTGACCCGCGGACGCGCCAGCGAGATGGTGCCGACGCGTCCCTGCAGCGACGCCGAGACGTCCTCCGCCGTCACTGCGGCGCGGGCACCAGCAGCAGACGGCGCACCAGCCCGTCGTCGAGCAGCCGCTGCCGCGCCGCCGGGCTGACCCGCTCGCGGCTCCAGCCGAAGTCGGGCAGCACGCTGATCTCGACGCTCCGCACGCCCTGCACCGCGGCGATGCGCTCGCGCAGCTCCTTCTGGATGACGAAGGTGTACATGCAGAGCGGGTCGTCGAGCAGCAGCTCGACGTGCACGGCGCCGCCCTCGTGGGTGACGCGCTCGACCATGCCCAGGTCGAGCAGGTTGAGGTCGGTGCCGTGCAGGCGGCTGCAGGGATCGACGACGCCGGCGATGGCGGCGCGCACCGCGGCCAGGCTGACCGCGGTGCCGGCGACGGCGCCCGTGCCGGTCGCTGTCGTGGCGTGCGGCGCGTTCACACCGCCGCCTGCATGCGCTGCCGCAGGTGCGACCACGGCTCCACCTCGCCGAGCGCGGCGCGGCGCCTGGCCCAGTCGTCGTCGGCGGTGCGCAGCTTCAGCGCCTCGGCGTCGATGCCGTGCAGGCGCAGCAGGTTCTCGCCGAGCACCTTGCGCTTCACCGTCTCGGTGAGCGGCGGGTAGCCGTAGCCCTCGACCAGGTCGCGCGGCATCTCGAACTCGAGGATCTCGTTGACCGTCTGCATCGGGTGGACGAAGGCGCAGCCGCTGGAGAAGAGGATGCGGTCCTCGCCGCCGCTGGCCAGGAACTTGCCCATGAACTCGCCGAAGCGGCGCGGCGCGTTGATCACGAAGGAGCTGGTCACCTCGAGGTTGCACCAGACGTTGGCGAAGCTGCCCACCAGCAGCGCCGTCTCCTCGACGAAGGCGAAGCCGGTGTGCACCACCTCGAAGTTCATCTCGGGATAGCGGGCGCACGCCTCGGGCAGGTCGCGCATGCCGTAGGGTGCGGGATGCACCGGGCCGAAGGGAATCGCCTTGTGGGTCGCGATCACCCTGATCCCCAGCTCCAGCGCCTTCTCGATGAAGGGAAAGCCCAGCTGGGGGTCGTCCAGCGCCACCTCGGTGGTGTGGCCGCCCGCGTAGGTGGCGGCGTACACCTTGACGCCGTCGATGCCGTGATCCTTGACCATGCGCTCCATCTCGTCGAGCGCCTTCTTTCCCTCGTAGGGGTTGACCGCGCCGTAGACCAGCACCCGTCCGGGGGCGAGGTCGCGCAGCTCGAAGCCCTTGTGGGTGGCCGAGTGGCCGTCCTTGTAGAAGTCGAAGATCGGCGTGCCGTGGTGCACGGCGAGGTCGATCGGCGACTCCAGGAAGAGGACCTCGGCCAGCTCCTCGGCCTGCCAGTCGCGGCCGAACTCCTCGGCGGTGAGCCGGTAGGCGTCGTCGCGGGTCACCGAGGCGTGGAAGCCGGGACCCGCCTGGCTGGTGATGCGAGCCTCGGGGATCGCCCAGTTCGACTCGGTCCAGTTGTAGCCGTGCACCGTCGCGTCCGCGATGATCATGTCCCCGATCACAGCTCACTCTCCGTGTGTGTGCCCACTCCGATGCTGTCGAGCAGCGCCGCCTCGCCGGTTGTGGCCAGAGGTGGCAGCAACGTCCACTGCCGCAGGCGCGTGCTGTGCGCGCCCACCGGCGACTCCTCGGTGAATCCCATCGCCCCGTGCACCTGGTGCGCGGTGCGGGCCACCTCCAGGGCGGCGGCCGAGGCCACCGCACGCGCGCCGGCGCAGAGCTGCACCGCGGCGCCGTCCGCGTCCGCGCCGCCGCCAGTTGCGCCGCGGTTGTCGAGCGCCTCGGCCGCGGACTGCGCCAGGCAGCCCGCGTTGTGCAGCCCGACGTGGCCGGCCGCGAGCGGGAAGGCAACGCCCTGGAAGCCGCCAATGGCACGGCCGAACTGCTGGCGGGTGCGGGCGTGCTCGGCGGCGAGGTCGAGCAGCCGCGAGGCGGCGCCGAGCAGCAGCGCGGCGACCGCGAGGTGGCCGATCGCGGTGGCAGCCGCGGCGGCGGGAAGCGGATGCGCGGACACCGCGTGTCCGGTGGCGTCGATGCGCGCCCAGGGTTCCCGGCCCAGCGTCTCGACCCTGCGCCGCGGCGTGGCGGCGGCCTCCGAGACCAGCCAGAAGGACGTTTCTGTGGCGCTGATCAGCACGTCCGCGTCGGCGCCCCAGGGGAACAGGCCCTCGGCGCCGACCGACACCACCGCCTCACCGCTGCGCACCGCGGCGAGGACCGACCGGTCGGTCAGCAGCAGCGGCGCCATCGCCGTGGCCACCAGCGGCCCCGGGCACAGCGCCGCACCCAGCTCGCGGTACACCGCGAGCATCCACGACGCCTCGCCCTCACCGCCGCCGAGACCGAGCACCCCCAGCTCACCGAGCCGCCGCCACAGCGTGCGCGGCAGCACCACCTCGTCGCGACTGCGCGGCGCGGTGCCGAGCTCGGCGGCGCAGAGACGGCGCACGCCGTCGACGAAGTCGCGCAGCTCCGGCGGTGCCGCGGTGGCGAGCTGGTTCACGCCGGCTGCTCCGCCAGCAGCGCGGCGCGGCGCAGCGCCTGGCGGTCGAGCTTGAGCGTGGTGGTGCGGGGGAACTCGCTGACGATGCGAAAGCGCTTGGGCACCTTGTACCCGGCCAGCTGCTCGGCGCAGAAGCTGCGCAGCTCGCCGACGTCGAGCCGCGCGCCCGGCGCGGGAATCACCGCGCACTCCACGCGCTCGCCCCAGGTCGCGTCCTCGACGCCGTAGGCCACGGCGTCGAACACCGCGGCGTGCCGCACCACGACGCGCTCCACCTCGGCGGGGAACACGTTCTCGCCGCCGGTCTTGATCAGCTCGCTGATGCGGCCGCTGAGATGCAGGCGCCCGCGCTCGTCGAGCGCACCGAGGTCACCGGAGCGCAGCGCGCCGTCATCGGTCGTCCGTGCCCGCTCACCGCTGAGGTAGCCGAGCATCGCCATCGGCGAGCGCACCACCACCTCCCCCACCTCGCCCGCCGGCAGCACCGTGCCGTCGGGCGCGCGCACCGACAGGTCGACACCGGCGACCGGCCGCCCCACCCCGCACGACGGGTCGAGCACCTCGTCGGGCCACACCCGCGTCACCGCGCCGAACTCGGTGGCGCCGTAGCCGGTCATGAGTCCGACACCGGGCAGCGCCGCCTGCAGTCGCGCCGGAAAATCCGGCCCGCTGCGGCTGGCCCCGAACACCACCGAGCGCAGCGCAGAGCGCGGCAGGCGCTCGCGACGCAGCGACAGCATGCGCTCGATCACCACCGGGGTGCCGAAGAAGCGCGTCACGCTCTCGCTGTCGAGCACGTGCAGCGCCGCATCCTCGTCGAACCGCGGCAGCAGGCGCACCGTCGCGCCCGCGTAGAGCGGCGAGAGCAGCGAGGTGACCAGGGTCAGGTGGTACATCGGCGAGAAGTACAGCTCGACGTCGGTGCGGCCGATGCCGAGGTGCATGCACGCCGAGACCAGCGCCAGCGCCAGCCCGCTGTGGCCCCACACCGCGGCCTTGGGCAATCCCGTTGTCCCGCCGGTGGGAAAGGCGATTGCCGGTGCGTCGACGGGCAGCACGTCTGCAGCGTGCGCCTCCGAGTCGGCGGCGATCGGCGTCGCGCGCAGCAGCGAGCCCAGCGGATCGACGGCGTCGACGCGCAGCGTGGTGCCGAACCCGGTGGCGGCGATGGCGACGCTGCCGTCGCTCACCACCAGGCGCGGTTCGAGGCGCCGCAGGTAGTCGGCGATCTCGATCGCCGCCAGCCGGGTGTTGAGCGGCGCCGGAACCGCGCCCATCGCCATGGCGCCGACGACGACGGCGAGGTACGCCGCCGACGGCTGCATGGCGATGCCGACCCGCTCGCCCGGCTGCACACCGCGCTCGTGCAGCGCGGCTGCCACGCTCACCGCGTCGTGGTGCAGCTGCGCGTACGTGGTGACGGCGGCGTCCTCGACGATCGCCGGCTTGTCCGCCAGCGAGCGCGCGTGCAGGGCCAGCACGCGCGGCACCGTCATCAGCGCGAAGCCGCGCGGTGCGCTCACCCCACTGGCCTCAGGCCGAGCGCGGAGCGCGCCACGATGCCGAGCAGCATCTCGGTGCTGCCACCGGCCACGGTCTCCATGCGGGTCTGCCGCCAGAGCAGCTCGCTGATGCCGCCCGCGTCCAGCGCGTCGGCGCCGCAGAGGTCGAATGCGGCGGCGGCGATGTCCTGCGCCAGCGTGCTGCCCAGCACCTTGGTGCACGCCGCGGATACCGGCGAGATCTGCCCCGACGCCGCCTCGGCGAGGTTGGCGGTGGCGCTCGCCTCGGCCGCCTGCACCCGCGCGGCGAGCAGTGCCAGCGCCCGCCGCACGCCGGCGCGATGCAGCACGTCGCAGCGCGCGCAGAGCGCGACGAGATCCTCGAGGTCGCGGCGCACCCGACCCGGCATGAACTGCAGGTGGCGCTCCGCGGCGAGTCCCTCGCGGACGATCGCCCACGCCTGCCCCTCCTCCCCCATCCGCGCCGCGGCAGGAACCTCGACGGCGTCGAGCAGCACCTGGTTGACGTGGTGCCCGTCGATGGTGGGAATCGGCCGCACCGTCACGCCGTCGGCATGCAGGTCGACGATCAGCAGCGTCAACGCGCGGCCGTGCTCGTCCTGCGCACCGGTGCGGCAGAGGCACCACAGGTGCTCGGCATGGTGCGCCTCCGACGTCCACACCTTCTCGCCGCTGACCATGTAGCCCGCGCCGCCGGGGGTGGGCACGGCGCGCGTGCGCACCGCGGCGAGATCGCTGCCGGCCTCCGGCTCGCTGTAGCCCAGCGCGAAGCAGACGCGACCGGCGCGGATCGCTGGCAGCAGACGCTCGCGCTGCTCGTCGCTGCCGTGGCGCATCAGCACCCGGGCGACGATGGTGGCGCCGATCTCCGGCCGCGTCGCGCGGCGGTAGGTGAGGCGGTTCCACAGCGTGTACTCGAAGGCCAGCGGCAGCCCGCCGCCGCCCACCGCGGTGGGCCAGCTCACCGCCAGCATGTCGCGCCGCCCCAGCTCGGCGTAGAGCGTTCGCGCGGCGCCGCCGCGGCCGTGGTAGTACTGCAGCGGCGCGCCGTCCCATGCGTCGACCACCGCGTCGACCTGGGCGGCGAACTCCTCGAGCCCTGGGTGCGCCCGCATCAGCAGGGCGTCGACGGCGGACGGCGTGCCGCTCACGTGGTCCACCGCGGCTCGCGCTTCTCGGCGAAGGCCCGGGCCCCCTCGGTGAAGTCGGGATGGTGGCGCTGCAACCGGGCCAGCGCCCAGGCGTGCTCGGCGGCACCCTCGTGGTCGCGGCCCAGCGAGGACCAGATGCCCTGCTTGCTGAGCATCACCGCGCGCGGCGAGTTCCTGCAGATGATGTCCGCAACAGCGTAGGCGGTCTCCATCAGCGCGGCGCGGTCGCAGATCTCGTCGACCAGGCCGAGCTGGAACGCCCGCTGCGCGCTCATCCGGTAGCCGCGGCCGCACAGGGTCATGCGCAGCACCGAGCCCAGCGGCAGGCGGTGGGTGAGGCCGACGTTCTCCACCGCGCCGACCATGCCCACCGAGGTGTGCGTGTCCATGATCTCGACGTGGTCGGCGGCGACGACGATGTCGGCGTCGGCGACGAAGTGCAGCCCGCCGCCGGCGACCAGGCCGTTGAGGGCGCAGATCACCGGCTTCCACACCCCGTGGGCCAGCGACGACCAGGCGATCTGCTGGCGCGCCGGCCCGTCGCCGGCGGTGGTCTCGCCGCTCTCGGCGACCTCGCCGACGTCGAGCCCGGTGCAGAAGTGGCGATCGCCGGCACCGGTGACAATCAACACGCGTATCTCGGCATCGGCCATCACGTCGCGCCACACCTCGCGCACCGGCTGGGCCATCGCCTTCGACAGCGCGTTGCCGCGCTCGGGACGGTCGAGGGTCAGGGTGGCGACGTGGCCACGCTTCTCGTAGCGCAGCCCCGCGGCGTTCACGACGGCACCCGCAGGGAGCGGGCGATCTGGCGGCGCAGGATCTCCGAGGCGCCGTCGGCGACGCAGATGCGCCGCGCCTGGTGCCAGGCCTCGCCGAGGCCGACCTCGTTGGTGAAGCCCATGGCGCCGTGGGTCTGCATCGCGGTGTCGATGGCGCGCACCGCCGCCTCGGTGGAGAACAGCTTGGTCATGGCCAGCTCGGTGCGCGCCTCGACGCCGCTGTCGAGCAGCCGCGCGCAGTTGAGTCCCATCAGCTGCGCGGCGTGCACCTCGGCGGCGCGGTCGGCCAGGGGAAAGGCGATGCCCTGGTTGTCGATGATCGGCCGGCCGAAGGTCTGCCGCTCCGAGGCGTAGCGCGCGGCCCGCTCCAGGGCCCAGCGCGCCAGGCCCACGGCGCGCGCCGAGTTGTAGAGGCGACCGGTGGAAACCCCTTGCATGGCAAGGCGGAATCCCTCACCGGGCACGCCGAGAACGTTCTCCTCGGGGACGTGCACGTCGCTGAAGCTGATGATCGCCTCGTCGCCGCCGTGGTGGCCGAAGAAGCGGATCACCCGGTCGACGCCGAAGCCCGGTGCGTCGGTGGGCACCACGAAGGCGGTCACCCCGCCGGTGCGCTGCGCCGCTGCCGCGTCGTCGGTGACGGCGAAGACCACCGCGTGCGTCGCATAGGGCGCGTTGGTGATCCACTGCTTGGTGCCGTTGAGCAGCCAGCCGCCGCGCGGGTCGGGGACGGCGCGGGTGCGCATGCGCCACGCGTCGGAGCCGGCGTCGGGCTCGGACATGGCGAAGCAGGTGGTGGTGCGCCCGCTCAGCAGGTCGGGCAGCAGGCGCTCGCGCAGCGCCGGCGTGGCGTGGTCGAGCAGGCGGCTGGGACCGCGTGCCCAGTGGGCCACGGCGTGATGCCCCAGCCAGTACTCGGTGCCGCAGTGGTGGAAGATCGTCTGCCAGACGCGGTACAGCGCTTCGAAGCCGAAGCCCTCGCCGCCGGCCTCGGCGAACATGGCGTAGTAGCCGGCCTGCGCCGACGCCTCGCGCACCGCGCGGATGAGGTCGAGCACCTCGGAGCGGTAGCGGCCGTCGTGGTCGTAGAGGTCGGCACGGTCGACCAGCTCGTCGTTGCGGCGGCGGTGCAGCGGCACCACCTCGGCATCGAGGAAGCTGCGCAGGCCGTCGAGGATGTCGTCGACGTCGTCGCGGCGCTGCGCGATGCGGGCAACGGGCGCTGCCGCGCTGGGGCTCATCGCCTCGGAGGGTAGGCGAGGGCCTGGCGTTCCGTCAAGCAATTTTTATGAAAACAGGAACTGGAAGAGGGCATCACTCGCTCGTCACACCCGGCTCCTGGCGCAAACTCCATGAAATCAGGTACCGTCTCTCGGCGTGACTGACGCAGCCCAGGCAGGTCCCGCCCGCCTGCTCGACGACGCGCCCCACGGCGACCGCCGCGCCGCGCCGCGAACCCCCAACCGCGCCATCGCCCTGGCCCGCCAGATCCGCCACGAGGTGGTCGACAGAGGCTGGCCGGTCGGCGCCGTGCTCGGTTCCGAGGACGAGCTCGCCCGCCGCTACGAGGTCGGCCGTCCCGTGCTCCGCCAGGCGGCGCGCCTGCTCGAGCACCAGTCGGTGGCGACGATGCGCCGCGGCCCCGGCGGCGGCCTGGTGGTGGTGGCGCCCGACGGCGAATCGGTGACCGAGGCGGTGGCCCTCTACCTGCAGTTCCGCGACGTCGCCACGCGCTCGCTGTTCGACGCGCGCACCGCGCTGGAGCTGGCCTGCGTCCAGGCGGCCACCGAGCAGCTCACCGAGGGCGGCATCGCCCAGCTCCGCCAGATGCTCGATGCCGAACAAACCGGCGCCGCCGGTGACACGGTGGCCCACGCGCAGGACTTCCACACCGCCATCGCCGCGCTCACCGGCAACGCCGCCATGGAGCTGTTCGTGCGCAGCCTGGGACGCCTCACCCACGCCCGCACCCAGTCGTCGAGCGACCTGCAGCAGCAGGCCGAGGACGTTCGCCTGGCCCACCGCCGCATCGCCGAGGCGATGATCGCCGGCGACGCGGGGCTGGCCCGCCACCGCATGCTGCGCCACCTCCAGGCCATCGCCGAGCACCTGCGATGACCAGCGAAACGATGTCCCCGACGCGCATCCTGTGACGATGCATTTTCGACAGCTCGGCGACAGCGGCCTGACCGTCTCGGTGGTCGGTCTCGGCTGCAACCAGTTCCGCACCAAGATGGACGACGCCACGGTGGAGGCCACGGTGAGCGCCGCACTCGACGCCGGCATCACCCTCTTCGACACCGCCGACATCTACGGCAACCACGGCGGCTCCGAGGAGTCGCTCGGCCTGGCGCTGCGGGGACGGCGCGACCAGGCCGTGGTGGCCACCAAGTTCGGCATGCCGATGGGCGACGGCGCGGTGGCCCGCGGCTCGCGGCGCTACATCCGCAGGGCGGTGGAGGCCTCGCTGCGCCGCCTGCAGACCGACTGGATCGACCTCTACCAGTACCACGAGCCGGACGGCGTCACCCCGCTGGGCGAGACGTTGGCGGCACTCAACGAGCTGATCGACGAGGGCAAGGTGCGCTACATCGGCTCCTCCAACCTGCCGGCGTGGCAGGTGGTGGACGCCGACTGGCTGGCCCGCGACGCGCACAGCGAGCGCTTCATCAGTGCGCAGAACCGCTACAGCCTGCTGGAGCGCGAGGCCGAGCGCGAGCTGACTCCCGCGGCAGTGCACTGCGGCGTCGGCATCCTGCCCTTCTACCCGCTGGCCGCCGGCGTGCTCACCGGCAAGTACCACCGCGGCGAGCCGCCGCCCGCCGGCACCCGGCTCGCCGGCCAGCCGCAGCGCGCCAGCCAGTGGCTCACCGAGCGGACCTTCGCGGTGGTGGAGCGCCTGGAGGCCTTCGCCCGCGAAAGCGGGCGCAGCATGGTGGAGGTGGCCATCGCCGGCCTGGCGTCGCGTCCCGCGGTGGGCTCGGTGATCGCCGGCGCGACCTCACCGGAGCAGGTGCGCGGCAACGCTGCGGCCGGCGACTGGGTGCTCGACGCCGACGAGCGAGCCGCCCTCGACGCGGCGTTGCACGGCTGAACCGCTAGGGAGCGCTAGGGAGCCAGCGGCGGCGCGCCGGTGCGGCCGATGACGATCTCGGTGACGCTGGCGGTGGGCGACAGCGCGAGCAGGAACGCCACCGCGGCGGCGACGTCGGATGGCTGCAGCATGGTGTCGGCGGGAACGCTGTCGCGTGTCCACTCGGTCATCGCCGTCGCCACGAACCCGGGACACAGCGCGCAGGCGCGCACGCCGCGGTGCGACTCCTCGACGTCGACGGAGCGCGCCACCGACATCGCCGCAGCCTTGCTCGCCGAATAGGCGGCGAACCCGGCGGCGGGGCGCACCCCGCTGATCGACGCGGTGACGATGAACCACGCCCGGCGATGCTCGCCGCCGGCAATGCGCAGTGCGGGCATCGCCGCGGCCGCCAGGGTGAACAGCGACACCACGTTGGTGCGCAGCATGCCCTCCAGGTGGTGCGGCCTGGTCGACGCGACGCCGCCGCCGCTGCCCGTCCCCGCGTTGGCGACGACCACGTCGAGGCGGCCGAAGCGCTGCAGATGTCGCTCGACTGCGCCGGCGACGGCGTCGCCGTCGGCCGCGTCGGCGGCGACGCACTCCAGCTGCGCAGCGGCGGGCAGCGTGCTGCGGGCGTTGTCGAGACGCGACCGGTCGCGCCCCACCATGGTGACGCCGTATCCCCGCTCGACGAGCAGCGCGGTGACGGCCAGCCCGATGCCCGCCGACGCCCCGGTGACCAGCGCGGCGGGCGCGGTCACCGGGACGCGGCGCGGCCGATCTCAGGCCGCGGTGAGGAAGCGGTCGTAGATGCGCAGGGCATTGCCGGCAAGCATGGCATTCCGCTCGTCCTGCGGCACGTTGGCGAACTGCGCGTTGATCGTCTTCCAGGAGTAGGGCCAGTCGGAGACGATGTGCGGGTAGTCGTTGGACCAGAGCATGCGCTCGACACCGATGCGGTGGCGGTTCTGGATGCCGTAGGTGTCGGTGACGAAGGCGAAGAAGAAGTGGTCGCGCATGTACTCGCTGGGACGGCGGGCCAGCGGCCGGTCCTTGAGCGTCGCCTTGGCGTGGCGCATGTAGTTGTCGTCGGCGACCTCTTCGAAGTACGGCAGCCAGCCGCAGTCGACCTCGGTCATCACGAAGCGCAGCTTGGGGAAGCGGTCGAGCATGCCGCTGAAGATGATCTCCAGCATGCGGCCGGGTGCGTCGTAGAAGTGCACCGTGCCGGGGAGCTTGCGGGCGTCGAGCTGGTAGGGCATGGCGTTGCTCAGCCCGATGTGGATCGAGATCGGCATGCCGCTCTGCTCGATGGTGCGCCAGAGCGCGTCGTCCTCGGGCTTCAGCGTGGTGTCGCCGTGCGGGTAGCAGGCGAGGTTGAGCGCCACCAGGCCGGGCATCTCGGCGACGCGCTCCACCTCGGTGATCGCCTCAGCGACACCCTGGTTGGGCAGGCCGGCGACGCCGCCGAGGCGGTGCGGCGCGTAGGAGCAGTACTCGCTGAGCCAGTCGTTGTAGGCGCGCACCATGGCGTTGTGCAGGTCGGCGTCGGTGTTGGCCACCACCGCCTGCCAGGGGCGGTTGGGGAAGAGCACCTCGGCGTCGACGCCGTCCTCGTCGAGCTCCTTGCAGCGCACCGCGGGATCCCAGCCGCCGGCGCGCATCTCCTCGGTGAACATCCAGTCCCGCATGTCCTCGGGCTTGTTGCCGGCGCAGACGGTGAAGCCGAAGGCGATCGGCCGCGGCACGCCCTCCATGATCCAGGCGTCGCCGTTCTCGAAGCGCTCCATCCGCGGCACGCGGTCGCGGTACTTGGGATCGACCCGCGACGTCCACAGGTCGCCGGGCTCGGTGACGTGGCTGTCCGCGGAGATCAACCGATACGGGCGCTTGCCGTTGCCGTTCTCAGACTGCATGGGGTGTGGTCCTTCGCGTGTGCGCCGGCCGGGGAGGCCCGGCTGGGATGGCTGCCCGGAGGTCTATTATTATCAAAACATATATAGTTGGCAAGCATGACGCACGCTCCGCGAGCCACCCTGGCGGTGGCCCTCTCCCACGTCGAGCCGCAGGTGGGTCCACGCCTGGAGCGCTTCCTGGAGCTGGCCCGCGAGGTCGAGGCGGGCGGCGCCGATGCCGTGGTGCTCAGCGAGCACGTGCTCCTCGCCGCGGTGATCACCGGGCATCCCGGCGCGTCCAGCTCGTTCCCCTTCCCCGGCACCGAACAGTACCCCGAGCCGCTGGTCGCCCTCGGCGCCGTGGCCGCGGTGACCTCGCGGGTGCGGCTCAGCACCAACATCCTCATCGCCCCGCTGCGGCCCGCCGGGTTGCTGGCGAAGATGGCAGCAACTCTCGACTGCCTGAGCGGGGGGCGGCTGGAGCTGGGCGTGGGCACCGGCTGGCACGAACCCGAGTACGCCGCCATCGGGGTGCCGATGGAACGGCTGCCGCAGCGCCTCGACGACACGCTGCGGGCCTGCCGCGCGCTCTGGCGCGACCAGCCCGCCTCGTTCACCTCGCCGACGGTGAGCTTCACCGACATGCACTGCTGCCCCGCGCCGGTGCAGGCGGAGATCCCGCTGTGGATCGGCGGCGCCGCCACCCGCGGCATGGCGCGGCGCGTCGCCGAGCTGGGCCAGGGCTGGACACCGATGGGCGGCGACGACCCGCCCGAGCTCCGCGTCGGCCTCGCCCTGATCGCCGAGGAGTGCGAGCGCATCGGCCGCGACCCCGAACCGATCGGCGTGCGCGTCTCCATCTTCCCGCCCCCCGGCGCCGCGCCCGGCGACCGGGTGCGGCTGCTACTGGAGCGCGTGCCGCCGCTGCTGGAGGCGGGCGCGACGGTGTTCCAGGTGCCGCTCCCGCAGCTGGCTGCACGGGTCGAGGATGCGCGCGAGGCGATCGCCGAGGTGGTGCACGGCATGCGCGCCCTGGTGCCGGCGGCCGGTTAGCCGCCTCCCCTCCTCACACCGCGCTCCATCCGCCGTCGACGGCGAGCACCTGGCCGATGACGTACGACGAGGCGTCGCTGGCCAGGAAGAGCAGCGCTCCGTCCAGCTCGCTGTCGTCGCCGCCGCGTCCCAGCGGCACGGTGCGCGCGATGTAGCCGAGCGACTTCTCGTTGTCGAACATGCCGGCGGTCATCTCGGTGGGGAACCAGCCGGGGGCGATGGCGTTGACACGCACGCCGCTGCGGGCCCACTGCGCGGCCAGCTCGCGGGTGAGGTTGACCACCGCGCCCTTGCTGGCGGTGTAGGCCGCCTGCGGGATGCGCCCGATGCCCACCAATCCCAGCGTCGACGCGATGTTGACGATGCTGCCACCGCCGCCGTCGACCATGATCCGCGCCGCCTCGCGGCAGCAGGTGAACAGCCCGACGACGTTGGTGTCGAGGACGCGCCGGAACTCGTCGGTCGACTCCTCCAGCGCGGGGCCGACGTGGGTGGTGCCGGCGTTGTTGACCAGGATGTCGAGACGCCCGAAGCGCTCCACCGCGGTGCGCATCAGCGCCGTCGCCGACGCCTCGTCGGCCACGTCGGCGACCACTGCGAGACAGCGTTCCGCGCCCAGCTCGGCGGCCAGCGCCTCGATGCGATCGGACCGGCGCGCCGCCGCCACCACCAGCGCGCCGTGCTCCCCGAGGACCCGGGCGAAGCGCGAGCCCAGGCCGCTCGAGGCGCCGGTCACCACCGCCACCCGGCCGGCAACGTCGAACCCAGCTGCCACGGTTGACTCGCCCTCCAGCCGCCCCTACCATCTTTATAAGTTTTACAAGATAGCGCGTCCAGTGGGAGGAATGCGCATGGCCCAGGCGGCGCCGCGGCAGTACCGGCTGATCTCGGCGGACGGCCACTTCAACGAGCCGGGTGACCTGTGGACCTCGCGGGTCTCGGCGCGCTTCCGCGACCGCGTGCCGCGCATCGAGAGCTTCGAGCAGGGCGACGCCTGGGTCTTCCCCGGCTACGAGGACCGCCCCGTCCCCTTCGCCTGGGGCGCCTGCGCCCATCGCCGCCCCGAGGAGATGGGTCCCTGGTGCCGCTTCGAGGAGGTCAACCCGGGCAGCTGGGATCCCCGCGCGCGGGTCGCCGAGATGGACGCCGACGGCGTCGACGCCGAGGTGCTCTTCCCCTCCGGCGCCACCAACACCTACGTGGCGTCCGCCGAGGACCCAGAGCTGCACCACGAGATGGTGCGCGCCTACAACGACTGGGTCTCCGAGTTCTGCTCGCACGCCCCCGACCGCCTGGGCGGCACCGCACTCATCTCCAACCGTGGCGTCGAGGGCGCGCTCGCCGAGATCGAGCGCGTCCTCGACATGCCGGGGTTCGTCGGCTTCCTGCTCAAGGCGTATCCGCACGGCGACGCCGAGGACATCCTTCCCGAGGACGACGCGGTGTGGGAGGCGGTGGCCGCGTCGGGCAAGCCGCTGACCATCCACATCGGTCTCGGCGCCACGATGAGCGGCCGGATGAGCCGGCTCAAGGCCAGGGACCTGCCCGGCACGGTGCACTTCAACGACGCGCCGGTGCGCATGCTCCAGTTCATCTTCAGCGGCGTGCTCGACCGCTTCCCCAGCCTGCGCATCCCGCTGATCGAGGTCGACTGCGGCTGGCTGCCCTACTTCGCCTTCACCGCCGACGACAACTTCCAGCGCCACGCCAAGTCGTCGCTGCGCGACCACCGGCTGACCCGGATGCCCAGCGAGTACATGCGCGAGTTCTTCCCCGCGGCGTTCATCACCGACCCCTACGCCATCATCAACCGCCACCTGGTCGGCGTCGAGCGGATGATGTGGTCCAACGACTACCCGCACATCACCTCCGACTGGCCCAACTCCTGGAAGACGATCAACGCCGCCTTCGCCGGCGTGCCCCACGACGAGCGGGAGGCGATCCTCGCCGGCAACGCGCAGCGCATCTTCGGCTTCGGGAGGTGAGCCCCGAGCTCACCATGTTCTGCATGGCGGCGACACCGTTCGCCGCCGACGGGTCGCTCGACGAGGCGGCGCTGCGCCTTCATCTGCAACGGCTCGTCGACGCCGGCAACGGCGTCTACCTGGGCAGCGGCGGCGCCGGTGAGGGGCACGTGCTGACGCCCCAGGAGCTGCGGCGCATCTACGACATCGGCGTCGCGGTGTGCCGCGGGCGGGTGCCGGTGTACGCCAATCCCCGCGAGTCGCGCAGCGCGGCGGCGATGCACGAGGTGGCCCGCGAGGCGGTGGCGGCCGGCGTCGACGTGGTGCAGATCTACCAGCTCGACGCCGGCCACGGCATGATCCCCACCCTGCGCGAGCAGGAGGCGTACTTCCGCGAGCTGCTCGCCGAGTTGCAGCATCCGCTCGCCATCTCCATCCACGCCTACGCCGGCTACGCGGCGCCGCCGTCGCTGCTCGCCGCGCTGGTGCGCGACTTCCCCCAGGTGTGCGCGGTCAACGTGATGGGACCGCCGACCGCCTACTTCATGGAGGTGCGCGACGCGCTGCCGCCGTCGGTGCGCATGTACACCAGCGTGCTCAACGTGCTGCAGGGCTTCGCGCTGGGCGGGTCAGGGGCGCTGCTCGCCGAGAACAACGTCATCCCCAACGTGTGCCGGCGCATCGCCGCCGGCTGGGCGGCGCGCGACCTCGACATGGCCGGCGAGGCGGCCCGGACGGTGCAGCGCTTCAGCAACGTGGTCAACCGCTGGGCGCCGTCGACGGCGCGCTGGGTGAAGATGGCGCTCAAGGTGCTCGACCTGCCCGCGGGCAACGGCGTGCTGCGCCGGCCCTACCTGCTCCCGCCCGAGTCGGAGCAGCGCGAGATGGCGGCCGCCTTCGAGGCTCTGCGCATCCGCGAGATCGAGGGACTTCCCGCCGCCGGCTGAGCCGGCCGACCGGCTGATCTCCCGGGCGCTACAGTGCTCGGCCCAGCGCGTGGCCCTCGTGGATGGCGTGCTCGACACCGCGCGGCGCCACCGCGTCGCCGATGCAGTGCAGCGCGACGCCGTCGTCGCGCAGCCCCTGGTACAGCTCGTCGCAGACGTCGTTGCCGATCGACAGCACCACGGCGTCGACGCCGTCGATGCGGCGGCGCTCACCGCTCAGCGCGTTGCGCAGGTCGACGTGGTTCGGGCCCATCCCCTCCACCACGGTGGAGAGGTGAAACCTCACACGCCCGCGCAGCGCCGCGTCGAAGTCGGGACGGTCGTTCTGCTCGATACCGGCGGCCAGCAGCGGCGCGTGCGACACCGCCTCGGTGGGCACGCCGCGCGCCGCCAGGTATTCGAGGACGTCGCCGCTCTGGTGGTAGCCGGTGGCGTCGACGACGACGACGCGGCGGCGCAGGTCGGCGGCACCCTCGAGGACCTGCCAGGTGCTGAGCAGCGGCGCATTGCTGGCGCCGGGAATGGCGTCGAGGTGCGGCATCGGCGGGTACCAGCCACAGACGCGCGGGCGCGAGCCGGTGGCGACGACCACCACGTCGGGATTGCGGCGGCGCACCTCGTCGGGGGTCATCTCGGTGTCGAGCTCGACGCGCACGCCGAGGCGATCCAGCTGGCGCACCCGCCAGAGCACCACGTCGAGGAACTCGCGGCGGCGTGCCACCCTGCCGATGAGGAGAACCTGGCCACCCAGCTCGGATTCGCGCTCCACCAGGGTGACGCGATGTCCGCGCTCCGCCGCCACCATGGCCGCCTCCAGTCCCGCCGGACCGGCGCCGACGACGAGCACACGCCGTCGCTGCTCGGCGCGCAGGAGAGTGCCGATGCCCCATACGCGCTCCAGCCCCACCGCGGGATTCTGGGTGCAGGTGATGGGACGCGCGCTCAGGGTGCGCGCCAGGCAGCCCTGTCCCGCGCCGACGCACAGACGGATGCTCTCTGCACGCCCTTCGCGCGCCTTGTTGGGCAGCTCCGGGTCGGCGATGCCGGCGCGGGTCATCGCCACCATGTCCACCTGTCCGGCGGCGATCGCCTCCTCGGCCTGCTCGGGACGGACGATGCGGCCGACGCCGAACACCGGGATGCCGTGCACCGCAGCCTTCACCGCCGCCGCCCAGGGCATCATGAAGCCGAGCGGTGAGCCGATGCTGCCGATGCCCGGCCAGCCGCTGACGTTGACGAAGTCGACGTCACCCGTTGCTTCGAGCAGGCGGGCGATCTCCACCCCCTCCTCCACCGTCTGCCCGCCGGGGATCGGCCAGGCACCGTTGATGCGCACGCCGACGACGAAGTCGCGCCCGCAGGCCCGGCGCACCGCGGCGATCGACTCGACGACGATGCGCAGCCGGTTCTCCAGCGAGCCGCCGTACTCGTCGCGGCGCTTGTTGACCGCGGGGGTGAGCCACTCACCGTAGAGGTGGGGATGCGCCGCGTGCACCTCGACGCCGTCGACCCCCGCCTCCTGCACGTTGCGCGCGGCCACGCCGTACGCGTCGACCAGCCCGCGGATGTCGTCGCGGTCCATCGCCTTGCACATCTCGCCGCGCGCCGCCGGCGACGCCGAGGCCAGCGGGCTCGGGCCCCACACCGGGTCCCAGCTGTCCGGCCCGCTGTTGATCTTCTCGCGTCCGTTCTGGTTGAGCTGGACGAAAACCGGTGTGCCGAAGGCGTGGCACTCCCTGGCCATGCGCTCGAGGAAGGGCCGCGCCTCGCGCCGGTACGACGCCGGACGGTCGGTCCCCGACTGCGGATGCACTTGCGTCTGCCCGACCATGACCAGGCCGAAGCCGCCGCGCGCTCGCTCCGCGTTGTAGGCGACGGCGCGATCGCCGAGCACCGACCAGCGGTGCAGACCCTCGGGATCGCGCTGCACCAGCTCGGTGTTGTGCGCCGAGATGAAGAGGCGGTTGCG
This sequence comes from uncultured Actinomycetes bacterium, assembly GCA_964499205.1. GTDB lineage: Bacteria > Chloroflexota > Dormibacteria > Aeolococcales > Aeolococcaceae > DASRDZ01. The sequence continues at coordinate 50,168 of CAZCJX010000003.1, forward strand.
CACCGTCACGCTGCCGATGCGCAACGGCTGGAAGACGTGGGGAAAGCCAGCCGCGCCGGAGGCCTCCACCCCGTCGGCGGAGGCCGCCGGCGGATGGGTCATGGCAGGCCGTACAGCCGTGCCGCGTTGTCGTGGAGGATGAGGCGCTGGTCCTCCTCGGGCACACCGGCGAACTGCTCGTCGATGACCTGCTGCGACTCCGGCCACGTCGAGTCGCCGTGGGGGAAGTCGGACGACCACATCAGGCGGTCGGCGCCGATCACCTCGCGGGCGAGGATGGCGGTGCGGTCGCGCATGAAGGTGTAGCTGATGTTGCTGCGCCAGTAGTGGCTGGGCGCCTCCCGGTTGAGGTGCCCGGTGCTCTGCAGGTTGCGGGCGCGGGCCTTGCGCTCCACGTAGTCCATGCGCTCGATGAGGTTGCCCGCCCAGCCCGCGTCGTTCTCCACCGACACCATCTGCAAGCCGGGGAAGCGGTCGAAGACGCCCGCGTAGATCATGCCGATCAGGGTGCGCTGCACCAGCGTGTAGCCGAGGAAGGTGTCGGTGGGGGTGCGCTGCTGCTTGTCGAGGCGGCGCTCGGTGGCGATGTGCATGCTGACCGGCAGTCCCAGCGCCTCGGCCTCCGCCCAGAAGGGGTCGTAGAGGTCGTCGTGGTAGGCGCGGCCGCCGTCCGGGAAGACGGCGATCATGGCGCCGACCAGGCCGAGATCGCGGAAGCGGCGGATCTCGCGCAGCGCGGTGTCGACGTCGTCGAGCGACACGATGCCCACGGCGCGGAAGACGTCGGGATGGGTCCTGCAGAAGTCGGCGGCCCAGCTGTTGTAGGCGCGGATGCAGGCCTCCTGGAAGGCGGCGTCCTCGATGGTGAAGAAGCGCATGGCGATGGTCGGGTAGAGCACCTCGGCGGCGATGCCGTCCATGCGCATCTCGGGGATGCGCGCCTCGGGATCCCAGCCGCTGGCGGGAACGTCGGCGTAGCGGCCCTCGACCTTGACGTCGCCGCCCTTGTAGCGCACTCCGTGGATGACGCCGACGGGGAACATGTCGCCGCCGTCGCAGACGATCACGTCGGTGCTCTCCCGGCTCTCGACGCGCGGGGCACGGTCGCGGTACCTGGGCTCGATGTAGCGGACCCAGAGGTCGGCGGGCTCGGTGAAATGGGAGTCCGCCGAGATGATCGGGAAGGCGCGGGTGGCAACGGCCATCAGGCCAGCGCCCCGGCCGGCTCGGCGGCGAAGAGGTCGGGGTCCGACGTGCGCAGCCGGCGCAGGTGGGCGCTCCACATGTTGGGGATGTAGTACTGCTCGTGGGTCCGGCGCATCAGCTCGCTGTCCTCCTCGTTCATCGGCTCTCCGTCGACGGCCTCGGCGTCGATGTGGTATCGGGCGGCCTTCTCCAGCACCATCGCCTTGATCGCCGCCTTCTCCAGTGTCTCGGCCACCACCACCGCGCCGTGGTTGCGCAGCAGCGCGACGTTGCGGTCGGTCCCGAGCGCGGCGACGATCGCCTCGTCCTTGGGATTGGCGCCGCTGACGCCCTGGTCCCGGTAGAACAGCGCCGAGGACACGTGGTACATGCCGATGGTCCGCCCGGTGGTGCCGATGGCGCAGACCGCCGGCGAGTGGGTGTGGATCACCGAGTTGACGTCGGGCCGGGCGCGGTAGATGGCGGCGTGGAAGGAGATCGCCGGCGACGGCTCCCAGTCGCCCTCGAGCAGTTGCAGGTCGAGCGTCGACTTGACGATGTGCTCGGGTCGGGTCTCGTCGAAGTACTGGAAGGGTGAGACGTAAAAGGCGTTGGGGTCGTTGGCGTCGCGGGCGCTGACGTGGCCCGCGGTCTGGCTGTCACAGCCCTCGCGGTAGAGCATCCGCCGTGCCGCCGAGATCTTGAACCTGATGTCCGTGTCGTCCACGGCGTGCCTCCGATCGTCTGGTTGCATCACTCTCACAGGGCCATGCCCACCCGGGCACCCTCGACGGTGGCGTGCATCATCCGCCGCGGCGCCAGGCTGTCCCCCACCACGTGCATCTCGATGTCGCTGCCACTGCCACGCAGGTGGCGGGCCAGTGTGTCGTCGGCGACCAGCCCGCAGGCCAGCACCACGGTGCAGTCGTCGACGCGTCGCGTCTCGCGGGTGAAGGTCTGCATCACCTCGCAGCCGCCGTCACCGACGCGCCACAGCCGGTGCAGCATCGACACGCGCACGCCCTTGGTGAGCATGCGGTGCATCAGGGGCAGCCGGGTGCCGTCCTCGGCGCCGTGGGCGAAGTCCATCTGCTCGCTGAGGAACTCGACCTCGACGCCCTGGTCGGCGAGGAACTCGGCGACGGTCGGCGCGCCGACGTGGTTGTCGAGACCACCGACCACGACAGCCCGTCCCTGCACCGTGGCGTCGCCGCGCAGCACGGCGAGAGCGGTGACCACGTTGGGCTGGTCGACGCCGAGCGCGTCGGGGATCAGCGGCCGGCCGCCGGTCGCCACCACCACCACGTCGGGGGCGAACTCGACCACGGCATCGGCGGTCACCGCCTCGCCGAGCAGCAGCTCGACGCCGAGGCGGCGCAGCTCGCGCTCGAAGTACACCGCGTGGTCGCGGAGGTTGCGCCGGTTGGGGTCGCGGGCGAGGATGCGCGGAGTGCCGCCGAGGGCGCGCTCGCGGTCGCAGAGGTAGACGCGGTGGCCGCGCAGCGCGGCGACGCGCGCCGCCTCCATGCCCGCCGGTCCCGCGCCGACCACCAGGACGGTACGCGACACGGCGGCGGGCGTGATCGCCATCTCCGCCTCGCGGCCCGCCGCGGCGTTGACCGCGCAGGTCATCGGCACGCGGTGCATCCCGATGTAGTGGCACTCCGACATGCCGAGGCACATGCGCACCTCGTCAGCGCGTCCTTGGCGCGCCTTGTTGGGCAGCTCGGGGTCGGCGACCAGGGCGCGCACCATGCCGACCATGTCGGCGGCGCCCTCGGCGAGGATGCTCTCGGCGATCGAGGGGTCGACGATCCTGCCGGTGACGAACACCGGCACCTCGCCGGCACAGCGCTTCACCAGAGTCGACGCCGGCACGTTGAACGCCGGCTCGCGGTACCACGGGCTGACGTAGGCACCCTCGAAGCCGTCGCCGAGGCCGGAGTAACTGCCACCGCTGACACTGATCCAGGCGACGTGCGGCGCCAGCAGCCGGGCGATCTCCGCCTGCTCCTCGACGGTCAGCCCGCGCCCGGCACCGTCGCCGTCGACGCCGATGCGGATGCCGATGGTGAAGTCGGGGCCGAGCATCTCGCGCGCGGCGGCGACGATCGCCAGCGAGAAGCGCACGCGGTTCTCGCGCGAGCCGCCCCAGCGGTCGTCGCGCCGGTTGAAGTACGGCGAGAGGAACTGGTTGACCAGGTAGCCGTGCGCGCCGTGGATCTCCGCGGCGTCGAGCCCCGCCTCGGCGACGCGGCGGATGGCGTGGGCGAAGGCCAGCACCAGCTCGTCGATCTCCTCCTCGGTGAGCGGGTGCGGGCTCAACGCCTCGTAGGGGTCGGCGACCGCCGACGGCGCGATCGCCGGCGCGATGCTCTCCTGGTGCGGCGCGGCGCCGAGGTGGAAGACCTGGCCGAAGACGCGCGCACCCTCGGCGTGGATCACCTCGGCGCGCCGGCGCAGCGAGGGGATCACCGCGTCGTCGAAGTAGGCGATGCCCTCCGAGCTCACCGGCGAGGGGAAGCGCTGGTCCCACTCCGGCGTGCGGCTGTACGGCGCCGGGCCCACGGCGTAGCTGTAGATGCCATGGCTGGCATGAACGCCCATGAGCCCGACCCCACCGCGGGCGCGCTCCTGCAGGTAGCGCAGGTCACGCGGCTCGCTCAGGGCGGTGCCGTGGGTGGTGTTGACGATGCGGTTGCGCACCTCGAAGGTGCCGATGCGCAGCGGCTCGAAGAGGCGCCGGAAGCCGGTGGCGGCCGCGGGCGACTCCACCGCGGTCATTGCGTCGCCGCGCCCTGCGCGTCGGCGACGCTCTTGGGAAAGATGGTCTCGAAGTCCTGCCGGCGGAAGATGACGATGACGTGCACGCCCTCGGGACCGGCGATGAGCGGGCCGTAGCCGCGCTTGCCGACCACGTAGCGCACGTCACCCGCCTTGTGCCAGGTGCCGCTCACCTGCTGGGTGCCTTCGAGGATGATCTCCGCGTAGTCACAGCTGTGGCGGTGCGGCTCGACGCGGCATCCCGGCGGAAAGTACGTGCGGAACACCACCGGCGCGCCGGGATCATCGGGCTCGCCGAGGACGAAGCGGCTGGAGGTGATGCCGTTGCCCAGATCCTTCCAGCCCAGCTCGTCCCAGGAGGTGTCGACGGCGAAGGAGGTCACCGCGCTGCTCCGGCGGTGGTGATGCCCTCCACCTCGGCGATGTTCAGCGCCTCGACGACGCGGCGCACGTCCTCGCGGGCGACGCCCTCCAGCATCAGGCGCGGCCGGCGCGGGATGCCGCCGGGCAGCCCGAGCAGCGACAGCGCCGTCTTGGTGGCGGTGATGTGCATGTAGCGACCGTTGAGCTCGAGCAGGTGCATGATCCGGCTGTAGGCGTCAGCCGCGGCGGCGAGGTCACCGGCGTCCCAGTGCCGCACCAGCGAGACGCACAGCTTGGGCGCGAGGTTGCCCTCGCTGCTCAGGTATCCCGTGCCGCCGAGGGCGAGGATCGACAGCGCGTGCATGGGACCGCCGCAGTGGATCTCGACGCGGCTGGCGAAGCGGTCGATCATGCGCAGCAGGTAGCCGTGGTCGGGCGTGGTGACGTTGATTCCCACCACGTCGTAGCGGTCGACCAGGTCGTCGAGCAGGTCGAGGGGCAGGAAGTAGCCGACCGACTGGTGCGTCGAGATCACCGCCGGCAGCTTCATCCGCGACAGCACCTCGTTGTAGTACGCATCCATCTCGTCGCGGTGCGGCATATGGCCGTGGCCGACGTCGAGGGAGTACACCTGCATGGCGTCGACGCCGGCTTCGGCGGCGATGTCGGCCAGGCGCAGCATCTCCCTGGCGGTGCGCGGCTCGACGCCCATGTGGCGCACCGGAACGTGCCCCTTGAGCTCCTCGACGCCGATCTCGAGGATGCGCAGCGTCTCCTCCTCGGTCAGCGTGTACCCCTCGCCGCTGCCCGACCCCGCCAGGTACACGCCGATGCCGGCCTCGCGCAGCCGGCGCAGGTGGGCCCGCAGCGCGGCTTCGTCGAGTTTCTCCTCGGCGTCGAACGGGGTCAGCGAGATGACGTGGGTGCTGCTCACGCGGCTCCTCCGGAGGTGGATGCGGCGGCGCGACGGCGGCCGCCGAGGTAGGTGTTGATCAGGTCCTCCGCCTGCGCGGCGAACTCCTTGCGGGTTGCGTCCTCGACGACCCGGCCGCGGTCGAGCACGACGACGCGGTCGACAACGTCGAGCACGTGCTGCGGCTGCGGCTCGACGATGATCAGCGACATCCCCGACTGCTTGAGCGCCGCGATCACCTGGTAGATGCGCTGGATGACGATGGGCGCCAGCCCCAGCGAGGGCTCGTCGAGCATGAGCAGCTGCGGCTCGCGAATCAGCACGCGGGCGATGGCCAGCATCTGCTGCTCGCCGCCGCTCAGCGTCCCGGCGCGCTGGTCGCGCCGCTCGGCGAGGGTCGGGAAGAGGTCGTACATCGCCTCCAGGCGCTCGGCGTAGCGGGCGCGGTCGCGGCGGTGGACGAGGTGGCCGCCGAGGCGCAGGTTCTCCAGCACGGTGAGGTTCCAGAACAGGGCGCGCCCCTCCTGCACGTGCCCGATGCCGCGGCCGACGATGCGATGCGGCGCCTGGCCAGCGATCGCACCGCCCTGCCAGCCGATGCTGCCGCGCGACGGCCGCAGCTGGCCGCATACCGTCTTCAACAGCGTCGACTTGCCGGCGCCGTTGGGGCCGATCACCGCCACCGCCTCGCCGGGGTTGCAGCGCATCGACACGTCGCGCAGCACCGTCTGCTGGCCGTAGCCGGCGTGGACCTCGCGGAGGTCGAGCCCGTCGCCGCTCATGCCGCCGTCGTCGCCGAGCGCCGCCGCAGCGGGATCAGCGAGCCGCCGTTCAGCGCGCGCAGCCAGTGCGGCGCCACCAGGGCCACGAAGATGGCGCCATAGGTGACCAGATCGGCGTACTGGTTGGTGACGTAGTAGGACACGAACGACTGGCACAGCCCGATGGCGATCGCCGCCGGCACCACGCCCCACATCCGGCCCAGGCCGCCGACCAGGGTGGCCAGGATGCCCTGGATGGAGAGCTGCAGTCCTGACGAGGTGGTCACCGAGGTGAGCGGCGACACCAGGATCCCCGCGAGCGCGGTGATCACGCCGCCGACCAGGAAGGAGATCGAGGTGACGGTGCGGAAGTTGATGCCCTGCAGCTGGGTCACCATGGGATCGGCGAACACCGCGCGCATCTGCAATCCCACCGAGGTGCGGTAGAGGATCGCCCACACCGCCAGCATGCAGACCGCGGCGCCGCCAATCACGGTGATGCTGTCGACGCCGATGGTGAAGCTGCCGATGTGCACCGTGCCGCTGCCGAACAGTGCCACCGCGGCCAGCTCCTTGGAGCCCCACGCGCGGTTGGCCACCTCGGTGAGCACGATGCCGGCGGCGACGGTGCCCAGCAGCGCCGCCTGCGTGTTGCCGTGGCTGAAGCCGCGGCGCATGATCGGGGTGATCACGAAGCGCTCGATGACGATGCCCAGCAGCGCGCCGCAGCCGACGCCGGCGAGCACCGCCAGGATCAGCGGCACGTGGGTTCCCGCCACGGTGGCGAAGATCAGCGCGCCGAGCATGTAGATCTGGCCCTGCGCGAAGTTGATCACCCGCAGCGTCGAGTAGGCCAGGTTGTAGCCGATGCCGACCAGCGCGTAGGCCGAGGCCAGCACCAGGCTGGAGACGACGAGGTGGAGGTTGGTGAGCATCAGGCGGTCACCTCGCGGGCGGGCTGCGGCGCCGGGTGGGCCTCGCCGAGATAGGCCTCGCGCACCGCGTCCGAGGCGAGGATGCGGTCGCGCGCGCCCTCGGCGATGGTGACGCCGTGGTGCATCACGATGATCGAGGCGCAGTGGTCGAGGACGAAGGGGACGTTGTGTTCCACCAGCAGGATGCCGACACCCTGCTTGCAGACGCGGTCGAGCAGCGCGCCGAGGCGGTCGACCTCGTCGGGGTTGAGACCGGCGGCAGGCTCGTCGAGCAGCAGGAAGCGCGGCCGCATGGCCAGCGCGCGGGCGACCTGCACCAGCTTCTGGTCGCCGTAGGGAAAGTCGCCGACGCGGCGCGAGGGGGCGCCGCCGACGCCGACCGAGGCCAGCAGGTCGTCGGCGTAGGCGCCAATCTCGCGCTCCGCGCGCCGCGAATGCGGCAGGTCGAGCATGGCGCCCAGGTAGCCGTAGCGGGCATGGATGTGGGCGCCGACCGCGATGCTGTCGCGCGCGGTGAAGTCGCCGACGGGTTGCGTCTCCTGGAAGGTGCGGGCGATGCCCAGGGCGGCGCGCCGCGGCACCGGCATGCCGGTGAGGTCGACGTCGCCGAGCCGCACCGTGCCGCGCGTCGGCGCGACGAAGCCGCTGACCACGTTGAAGAGGGTCGACTTGCCGGCGCCGTTGGGACCGATGAGGCCGAGGAAGGCACCCGACTCCAGGGTGAAGGACATGTCCTGCACCGCCACCAGGCTGCCGAACTGCACGCGCACGCCCTCGCAGACCAGCGGCGCGTTGCTGCCGTTCTGCGTGGGTGCGAACGACACCGCCGGCGCGGTGCCGCCGACAACCGGGGCAGCCGGTTGGCTGACGGGCGATTCGCCGCGCCGCGCTCCCACCCGCGCCCGCGCCACCGCGACGAGGTCGCTGAAGCGCGCCACGCCGTGGCGATAGGCGACGTCGACGGCGGTGCCGGCGAGTCCCTTGGGCAGGACCCGCAGCACGAAGAGCAGGATGACCGCGTAGATCAGCGCCGCGTTCTCCGCGTACCCGGTGAGCAGCTGCGGCACCTCGACCACCAGCAGGGCGCCGAGCACCCCGCCGATCATGGTGCCGGCACCGCCGACCACCGAGCCGACCAGGATGCTGAGCATGGCGTTGAGGTCGAAGGAATCGGGCGCGATGAAGGCGAAGATGGGTCCGAACAGCGCGCCCGACACCGCCGCGATCGCCGAGCTGCAGACGAAGACGACGACCTTCTCGCGCTGGGGGTTGATGCCCAGGCTGGAGGCCATGGTGTCGTTGTAGCCGACCAGCCGCCAGGCCCTGCCGAAGCGGCCGCGCACCAGGTTCTGGGTCAGCCACAGGCCGGCCATCATCACCACCAGGCAGATGACCAAGTAGGTCTGCGTCGACTCCACCGGGCGCGGGATGCCGGTGAGCCCGTTGACGCCGCCCGTCCAATTCTGGGCCAGGTCGGTCATCTTGGGCAGGGTCAGCGGCAGCACAAAGCTGGCGATGGCCAGGGCGAAGCCGCGCAGGCCGACCAGCAGTCCGGCGAAGACCCACGACATCGCCGCGCACCCCAGCACCGCGACCAGCAGCGCGGGAAGCAATGACCAGTGGTAGACGGCGGTGAGGACCCCGCTGATGTACGCGCCGACGCCCCAGAAGAAGCTGTGCGAGAACACCATCTGCCCGGTCACGCCGAAGATCAGGTTGAAGCCGAACAGCATGACCGCGGTGACGGCCACCCACGACAGCGTCTGGGTCTGGAAGTCGTCGGGCTGGATGATCTCGACAGCCGCGACCAGAACCCCTGAGACGGCTGCGTAGGTGAGCAGCCGTCCCAGGGATCCACGGAGCAACGCGGTCTGTCCCGGCACCGGTGCGGGGTCCTCGCTCGCGCTACTGGCCGGGCGTGTAGGCGCCGAGCGTTCCGTCGGGCTCGAGCTGGATGAAGGAGTAGGCGTCCGGCGTGCCGAAGGCCTCGTGCCCCTTTCCGGCACCCGGCGAGAAGCTGAAGGTGTAGCCCTCTGGACCGCCCACCGGCTTCACGTTGGTCAGCGAGTCGATGGCGTTGTTGAGCGCGGAACGGCTCTGCAGCGCGCCCGGCTTCCGCATCGCCGCGGCCAGCGTCATCATGGCGTCGTAGCCCTGCACCTGGCCGTAGCTCAGGCTCTCGCCGTACTTGGCCTTGATCTGCGAGGCCAGCGTCTTGACCGCCTGCTTGTTGAAGTCGACCAGCGAGACGGTGATGCCGCCGGCGACGACGTCAGGGCCGGCGATGGTGGTGACGCCGGGGATGACGAAGGTGGTGCTGATCCAGGTGGTGTTGGCCAGCGCGCCCTGGCGCTTGGCCTCCTTGATCGGGCCCACCATGTCCGCCGCGGTGGCGCCGGAGTCGAGGACGACGTCGGGCTGGTACTGGATCAGCTTCTCGGCCTGGGCGCTGTAGTCGGTGGTGCCGCTGGGGAAGTAGATGAGGTTGGGGGTGATGCCGGTGGCCGTCTGGATCTGCTTGGCCCCGGCCTCGTTGGCGGCGCGGAACACCGGCGTGTCCGCGGCCCAGATGGCGATCTTCTTGGCCGACTGGAACTTCGGCGTCTTGAAGATGGTGAACAGCTTGGCGTTGTCGGCGACGACGTCGACGGTGACCGCGTAGCGGTTGGCGGTCGCGTAGCTGAGGCCGGTCCAGTCGAAGGTGAAGGTGGGCATGCCGGCGGCGTCGGAGACGGGCAGCGCCGCCTTGTTGTCGGCGCCGAAGTTGAGGCCCAGCATGGCCAGATTGCTGGAGTCGCCGACGATCTTGCTCTGCACCGAGACCGCCTTGCTGGCGTTGCCCTCGTTGTCGTAGACGGTGAGGTCGATGGGCCGGCCGTTGATGCCGCCCGCCTTGTTGATCTGCTCGATGGCCAGCTGCACGCCGTGCAGGGTGGGAACGCCGAACGCCGCGGAGGGACCGCTCAGCTCGCCGTTGTAGCCGAGGTGGATGGGCTGGCCGGTCGCCGCGGCGGCCGACGAGGACGCGCCGCCGCCGTTTCCGGAGGACCCGCAGGCTGCGAGTGTGATGCCGGCGGTCGCGACGCCAATGGCGATCCACCGCCTGCGGACTGTGTTGCGCGGGTCCATGCGTTCCTCCAACTGTCGATGGCGCCGCCGGTGGCGGCGCCCGCCACGGGCTGCCTGCTCTCGCGGTGTCGAGCCGCGGTATTTGCTGGGGAAAAGAGGGTCTGGATTTGCCGCGGCCACCGACCCGGGCGCCGGGAGCGCCCTGCTCAGCGGAGGCGGTCCGCTATTCGATCAAAACCTATATAGATTGCACAATCAACGCGGATTGGTACCACGGGCCATGGGCGTTGTCAAGCCGCGAGGCGCGGCCTGCCGCATCTCAGCGGTCCGCCGTCAGCAGCAGCGCGGAGCCGTCCATCAGCGCGCCGGAGGTGACCGCGCAGACCTCGTGTCGCGGCGCCTGGCGATCGCCGCCGCGACCCTGCACCTGCAGCGCCGCCTCGGCCACCGTGTTCATGCCGTGCAGGTACCCCTCGGCGAGCAGGCCGCCATGGGTGTTGGTGGGCAGCGCGCCGTCGAGGGCGGTGCCGCCGCCGCGCACGAACGCGCCCGCCTCGCCGCGCCCGCAGATGCCGAGTCCCTCGAGCCCGATCAGCACCGTGCTCGAGAAGCAGTCGTAGATCTCGGCGACCTGCACGTCGGCGGCGCTGAGGCCGGCGCGGCCGAACAGGTCGGCGGCGAGAAAGCTGGTGTAGTTGCGCGTGTAGTCGTCCCACGAGAGGTGGTCGCCGATGTCGAGTCCGGAGCGCGGCCCGGCGCGATACGCGCCCGACGCCACCACCGCGGGGGGATGGCGGAGGTCGCGGGCGCGGTCGAGCGACGACACCACCACCGCGCAGGCGCCGTCGACCTCGATGGTGCAGTCGGCGGCGCGGAACGGCTCGACGACATACGGCGAGGCCAGGTACGCGGCGATGTCGAGAGGCGAACGGCGCACCGCGCGCGGGTTGCGCTCGGCGTAGCGCCGCTGCGCCACGGCGACCGCGCCGAGGTCCTCGGGGCCGCCGCCGGTCTCGTGGAGGAAGCGCCGGCCCCACATCGCCACGTACATCATGTAGGCGTCGTAGCCGAGGGGATAGCGGTACTGCGCACCCATGCCGGCGAACTGCATGGTGCCGACGCGGCTGCCGCTGCGCCCGTTCATGGCGCGGAAGACGACGACGTTGCGGGCCATGCCGGTGCTCACCGCGGCGGCCGCCAGGGTGACCAGGTAGCAGGGCGCCTGGCCGCCGAGGTCGACGTCGAGGAGCAGGCGCTGCTCGCCGAGGCCGAGCACCGTGGCCACCGCCTGGCAGGGGACGGAGTCGTGCATCACCATGAAGCTGGCGATGCCGTCGACCTCGTCGCGGGACAGCCCGGCGTCGTCGATGGCCGCCTGGCACGCCTGCGCGGCGAGGTCGAGGACACTGCTGCCCGACTCGCGGGTGAACGGCGTGTAGCCGACGCCGGTGATCGCGGCGCGCCGCGCGGCGTCGCTCATCGATCCTCCTCTGCGCCCACGCGCCTGAAGCGCAGCTCCGTCCAACCGTCGTGGTCGACGAAGCGGGCCGCCACCACGTCGTCGATCGACACCGCGGCGGGATCGCCGTCGACGCGACCGATCACGCGCGGACCCTCGCCGTCGAGCTGCACAACGGCGACGACGTAGGGTACCTCGCGAACCATCGCGGGCGTGAGGGCGCGGTGCACGCGCACGAAGGAATACACCCGGCCGCCGCCGGGATGCTCGACGTCCTGGTGGCCGCGCGCCCCGCAGTACGGGCAACCGGGCATGGGCGGAAAGCGCAGCCGGTTGCACGACGTGCAGCGCTGCAGGACCACGCGGTGCTCACCCAGCGCCGTCCACCAGCCGGCGCTCTCGGCGTCGACGTCCGGCGGTGGCGGCGCGGCGGGACTGCCCTCGGTGTCGTCCACCGGCGCGGCCATGTCAGCGCCCCTGGAAGCGCGGCGGCCGTTTCTCGGCGAAGGCCTGCAGGCCCTCGCGAGCGTCCTCCGAGGTGAGGCAGTAGTAGGCGTTCTTCTCGCGCTCGTAGGCCAGCGCCTCGGGCAAGGGAACGCCGCCGGCCCACAGCGAGGCCATGACCTGCTTGGCGTTGGCCACCGCCAGGGGGCTCTTGCGCGCCACCTCCTCGGCGAAGCCGATGCCCGCGTCGAGCAGCTCAGTGTCGGGCACGCAGCGGCTGACCAGGCCCCAGTGCTCCGCCTCGGCGGCGTCGAGGAAGCGCCCCGAGAAGATCAGCTCGCAGGCTTTCTGCAGGCCGATCAGCCGCGGTAGCAGGGTGAGCACCCCGCCGCCGCCCATCTGCCCGAAGTTGAGGTGGCCGTCGCCGATGCGCGCGCCCTCGGCGGCGATGGCCAGGTCGCAGTTGAGCAGCAGCTCCAGACCGCCCGCGGCGGTGACGCCGTTGACCAGCGCGACGGCGGGCACGGGCAGGGTGCGCAGGCGACCGAAGGTGCGGTGCAGGTCGGCGACGAACTGCGGGAAGCGCACCGGGTCGCGCTGCAGGGCGACGTAGCCCTTGAGGTCACCGCCGGCGCTGAAGGCGCGGCCGGCCCCGGTGACCAGCACGGTACGGACCGACCGGTCGGTCGCCACCGCGTCGATGGCGGCGTCGAGGGCGCGCACCATGTCCCAGTCGATGGCGTTGAGCTGGTCGGGCCGGTTGAGGGTGAGCACCGCGGCGCAGGCGCCGTCCTGCTGCAGGGGGCGCCGCTCGACGAGGACCCGGTCCTGGGCGGTGGTCACGCGGTGCGGTCCCAGCGGCCGGCCGGGTCGCGCTCCAGCAGGGCGCGCACGATCTCGTGCTTCTGCACCTTGCCCGACGCGGTGGTGGGCAGCTCGTCGAGCACCTCCAGCCGCTCGGGCAGCTTGTAGTCGGCCATGCCCTCGGCGCGCAGCCGCGCCACCATCTCGGCGAAGCCCAGCGTCTTCCCCTGGCGCAGCACCAGGCAGGCGCAGCAGCGCTCGCCGAGGCGGCCGTCGGGCAGGCCGACTACCGCGGCGCGCAGCACCTCGGGAAAGCGCAGCAGCACGTCCTCGATCTCACGCGGCGTGATGTTGAGGCCGCCGCGGATGATGATCTCCTTCTTGCGGCCGACGATGGCGATGTAGCCGTCCTCGTCCATCACCGCCACGTCGCCGGAGCGCACCCAGCCGTCGAGGAAGGTGCGCGCGGTGCGCTCGGGATCGCGGAAGAAGCCGACGCACGTGTTCGGCCCGCGCGTGTAGATCTCGCCCTGCTCGCCGGTGGCCACCGGGTTGCCCGCGTCGTCGCGCAGCTCCACCTCCACGTGCGACATGGCCACGCCGTCAGTGTGCCGTCTCTTCTCGACGGGGCCGCCCGGACGGTTCCAGGTGCCCACCAGCACCTCGGTGGAGCCGTAGAGGCGGAGCACCTGGATGCCCTGGGCCAGCGCGGCGTCGACCAGCTCCGGGGGCACCGGCGCACCGCCGCAGCCGAAGCGCTGCAGCGAGTCGAGCCGCAGCCCGCGACGCTGCGCCTCCTCGACCAGGTCCTTGAGGAACGTCGTCGCCGCCAGGGTGTACGAGCAGCCCTCGGCGGCGACCAGCTCGCAGGCGGTGGTGGCGTTCCACTGGTCCTGCAGGACGAGACGGAGCCCGCCGTACAGGGCCATGCGCAGGCCGTAGTTGAAGCCGGTGGAATGGCCCACCGGCGAGGGCATCCAGACCACGTCGGCGTCGCTCATGCCGAGGTCGGCGCAGGCGACGCGGACGCTGAAGTTGGCGGTCTGCTCGGTGTGCATGATCGCCTTGGGCGCGGCCTCGGTGCCCGAGGTGAAGATCAGCTCCGACACCGCGCCGGCGGGGGCGGGCTCGGGCAGCTCCGCGTCGGGCGGGTCGCGCAGGATGTCGTCCAGCGCGGTTGCGCCCCTGCCGGCGACGACGTGGTGGACGTCGAGCCCGGTCTCGGCGCGCAGCGCCTCGACCATCGGCGCGTAGGCGAAGCCGCGGTACTCGTCGGGGGTGATGATCACCTTGGTGCCCGCCGTCTCGAAGACGTGGCGCAGCTCCTTCTGGCGGTAGCCGGGCAGCAGGGTGTTGATCACCGCGGCGGCGCGCTGCACGGCGACGGCGGCGACGGCCGCCTCGTAGCGGTTGGGCAGCTGCACCGAGACCACGTCGCCGGGGCGGACGCCGCAGGCCACCAGGTGGCGGGCCAGCGCGGTGGCGTCGCGCCAGAGCTCGGCGTAGCCGGCGCGCCGGCCGCGGTCGTCGACCACGGCGACGTCGTCGGGCCGGCTGCGCGCCCACTGCTCGACGCGGCCCACCATGGTCGAGCCGTCCCAATGGCCGGCGTCGAGGTAGGCCTGGCGCCGCTCGGGGGACGTGACGACGTCCACGAGGGTTGCGGTCACCGGGCAATCCTATAATAGATTGAGTTATTGCAAGCAAGCACGGGGAGAGCCCATGAGCGTCGAGCAGCAGCCGGACGGCCACGACCACGTCATCGACACCGGCAAGGGCAGGTTCGAGCTGAGCAACCTCGGGCTGGTGCTGCCCGGGATGGCCGAGATCATGCCGCTGATCGGCGCGCGGATCACCAAGTGCTGGTACGCGGGCAAGGCGCGCAACAAGCCGCTGGCGGCGTTTCAGCTCAAGGAGGCGGTGGGCCTGATGGAGAAGGGCGCCTTCCTGCGGCCCAAGTACAGCGAGAACATGGACAAGTTCATCGCCGGCGAGTGCGCCGCGGTGAAGCGGGCCATCGACAGCGAGGACTGGGACGCCTTCGAGACGGCGTTCGCCGCCATGGTCGATGCCGCCAACGGGTACCACGAGCTGTACGACAAGGGCTACCTGCGCTGGAAGCTGCCGGACACGCCTCCCGGGGACCTCGACTTCACGCCGCGGCGCTGAGAGATCCTCGGGCCGCGGCCGGCGGAGCGGCGGCCGGCCGCGCGCAGCGTGGCGGCAGGGTGACCCGGGCTCAGTGCCTCGTGCTGCGCCGGCGGCCTCGGCCGTCGCGCGCGGCGTGGCCGTTCGCGCCGCCGCCGAGCACGGCGCCGTCACGCTGCCGCCGCGGCGAGGGCGCGGCCTCCACCCCGGTGACCGGCCGGTCCTCGTAGCCGCGCCGGGCGAGCAGCGCCGGCTCGTGCAGCAGCCCGGCGTGCACGATGAGTCCCCGGCCGAGCAGCGCGTGGCTGGCCGGCCCGGCGTAGTGCTCGCGGGAGGCCTCCTCGGCGGCGCGCGGGTCGCCGGCGGCGATGGCGTCGAGGATGCGCTGGTGCGCCGCCAGCGTGGTCTCGCGGGCCCTGCGCTCCAGCGCCGGGCCGAGCTGGGCGGTGCGGATGGCCAGCTGGTCGTCGTGCGCGCCCCAGATCCAGTCGAGGGCGCCGGCCATCAGGATCAGGCTCTCGTTGCCGCAGTGGTCGACCATCTGCTCGTGGAAGAGGCGGGCGAGCCGGGCGAAGCGCTCGGCGTCGTCGAGAGCGGCGCGGGTCGCCTCCTGGGTGTCGGTGAGCACCGGCACGATGGTCCGCCGGCGGTCCTTGCGCTCGGCGCAGAAGGCGGCGAAGAGCGGGTCGAGCCGGCGCAGCGCCAGCACCACGTCGTCGACGGTGACCCGGCGCGACTGCAGCACCAGGGCCGCGGTGTACGCGGTCTGCTCAGGTGTCGGCGCGTGCACGATGGCGCCGCCGACGTTGCCGCGCTGCACGGTGAGCAGCCCCTCGGTCTCGAGGATGCTGAGCGCCTCGCGCAGCGAGGGCAGGCTGACGTTGAACTCCTCGAGCAGGTCCTCCTGCTTGGGCAACGCACCCCCGTCGCGCAGCGCCCCGGTGAGGATCTGGTCGCGCAGCGCCGAGGCCACCACCTGGGCCACGCGCGGACGCCTGACCTGGCTGCGAGGGCCCTGCCCGCCCTGTCCATACATATTCGGCAACCTTATCAGGGCCTCTGAGAACTTGGACCGGTTTTCGACACCAGGTGATGTCAGCCGCCGGCTGCCGGCTCCATCTTCATATACTTTGACCACTTCGAGGGGGGCGGGGACCATGCCAGCAGCGGCGGGGCACGGAGGCGAGCAGCACCATGGGCGGCGTGCGCTTCGGCATGGCCCGGCCGCCGCGGCTGAGCGACGACTTCGTGCCCTGGATCGAGCACGCCGAGTCGCTGGGTGCGTCGCTGTTCGGCTTCGGCGACTCGCAGACGATGTGGCCCGATCCCTACATCGGCATGACCCTGGCCGCCGAGCACACCCGCCAGGCGCGGATCGGGCCGATGGTCACCGTGCCGGTGACGCGGCATCCCACCGCGGCGGCGTCGGC
Source organism: uncultured Actinomycetes bacterium (assembly GCA_964499205.1). Classification (GTDB taxonomy): domain Bacteria; phylum Chloroflexota; class Dormibacteria; order Aeolococcales; family Aeolococcaceae; genus DASRDZ01. The sequence goes on from CAZCJX010000003.1 coordinate 66,463, forward strand.
CATCGCCGGCGTGCAGCGGCTGTCCAGGGGGCGCGCCTTCTTCGGCATCGGCCCCGGCGACTCCGCCGCCTACAACATCGGCGTCCCCTCGGTGCGCATGGCCGAGTTCGAGGAGTACGCCACCTGCGTGCGCGACCTCTGCGCCCGCCACGCCGCGGTCTACCAGGGCCGCGAGCTGACCATGAACTGGGACACCGATCCCGTCCCGCTCTGGGTCGCCGGCGACGGGCCGCGGATGCTGGAGCTGGGCGGCCGCATCGGCGACGGCGTCATCGTCGGCAACGGCGCGACGCCGGAGCTGGTGCGCTACGCGCGCGAGCACATCGCCGCCGGCGCCGCGGAGTCGGGACGCTCCGTCGACGACCTCGAGGTCTGGTACATGGTGCGCGTCCACGTCACCGCCAGCGTCGAGCAGGGCATCGAGGACCTGGGCTTCTACCTGGCCAGCTACGCCAACGTGCGCTTCCGCCGCTCCATGCACGACAAGGGAGTCACCGTCACCGAGGACATCGCCGAGCGGCTGCGCCGCTTCCGCGCCGCCTTCGACGGCAGGCAGGCCTACGACCCCGGCAACCGCCACAACCTCGACCTGCTCGACAGCCTGGGCCTGACCCGCTGGCTGGCCGACCAGTTCCTGGTCACCGGGCCGGTCGACACCGTCCTCGAACGCCTCCGCGCCCTGGTCGACGCGGGTGCGCGCAACATCGTCATTCCGCAGATGCTGCCCGACCCCGTCGCCACCACCAGCCGGTTGCGCCCGGTGATCGAGGCCCTCGCCTAGCCGGCCGACACCCTCAGGCGGCGCGGACCTGCACCGGCTGGGGCTGGCGCACCGGCAGCGTGCCCAGCCCGCTGATGTGCAGCCGCCGCCGGGCCACCGCGTAGGCGGCGAAGCCGATCAGCATGGCGAGCCCCTTGTCGGCGACGCGCTGCAGCAGGGCCACCGCCGCCGCCACCCCCGGGTTCACGCCAACACTGACCAGAAGTCCGACGACGCTGGCCTCGTAGGCGCCGATGCCGCCGGGGATGAGGCTCAACGCGCCGGCGAGGTTGGACACCGCGTAGACGAAGGCGGCCTGGCGGACGCCGAGCTGCCCCGGCGCCAGCGCCTGCGCCACCAACCAGAACACGGCGATGGTGCCCACCGCCTGGAGGGCGCTGATCCAGGTGCCGGTCAGCGTGTTGCGCCGGCGCAGCAGCAGCACGGTGTCGTTGTGGAGGCGGTCGACGTCGTGCACGAAGCGGCGCAGCACCGGGGTGTGGGCCACGCCGGCGCGCAGCAGGCGGTAGGCGGGACACCAGGTCAGCGCCCCGAAGATCACCGCGGTGAGGCAGAGCGCCGCGACGATGCCGGCGAAGGCGTGATGCAGGGTGAGCAGTCCGGGCACGGCGAGGAGGATCAGCACCATGGTGTAGATGAGCTCCTGCACCGTGACCGTGGCCACCACCGCGCCGAACTCCAGCCCACCCGCCTCCGAGGCCAGCACGGCACGGGTCAGCTCGCCCAGCGGCAGCAGCGCGGTGGCCTGCCCGGCGTAGTTGATCAGCACCGTGTCCTGCCAGCGCAGCTTGGCGCCGATGTCGACCATGAGCTGATGCCAGCGCAGGCCCTGCAGGAAGTAGTACCCAACCGAGATCACCACGATGGGCGCCAGCAGGGTGAACTGGAAGTGCTCGATGGCGCGGACGAAGGTGGTGGGATCGATGGCGGTGATCAGCGCGGCCAGGGCGAGAATGCCGACCAGGCTGGGCACCACGGTCCTGATCCAGTGCAGGTCGAAGACCCGACCGATGCGCAGGGAGCGGCGGTAGCGGCTGGGCCGGGTGTGGCCGGTGGTCGCTGCGCTCATCGCCGCATCATGCCCCCGCCGTGCCGAACAGGCGTCCCACGCCGAAGCCGGCCGCTGCGGCGGTCAACCCGATGGTCATCATCTGCAACCCCTTGCGCCACCAGCTGCCCACCAGGGTCAGCGCGGAGTAGACGCCGACGCCCATCAGCGCCACCGCGGACAGCAGCAGCGCGGCGACCAGCGCCGGCCCGCGCGGCAGCCAGACGAAGGGCAGCAGGGGGATGAGGTGGCCGATCAGCGTGGCCACGGTGATCACCACCGCGCTGCGCAGGATGCTGGGCGTCTCCACCTCCTGCAGGTGCAGCTCCTCGTCCATGATGATGCCGATCCAGGTCTCGCGGTTGGCGGTGATGGTGTCGACCACCTGGTCGAGCAGGCTGCCCGAGAAGCCCATGCGCTGGTAGATGTTGCGCACCTCGTCGCGCTCAAGCCCCGGCTCGCTGCGGATGTGCTCGGCCTCGCGCGCCCGCTGGGCGCGGTAGTAGTCGCGCGAGGAGAGCGCCGAGGTGTAGCCCACCGCACCCATGGAGATCGACTCCGTGACCGCGGCGGCGAAGCCGGTGGCAAGCAGCACCGGCTTCGAGCCGCCCCCGGCGATGACCCCGAGGATGATGCCGAGGATGTTGACCAGGCCGTCCTGGCCGCCGAGGATCACGTCGTACAGCCAGTTGGTGCCGGCCTCGTGCCGGCCGCGATGCCGCGCCCGGAAGACGCCGCTGAAGGCCGATCCCAGCCAGGTCAGCGGCGAGCGCTGGGCTTCGCGAGTCGTCATGTGAGCATCCTGCGCGCCGAGCCGCTCGTCGCGCCAGCCGCCACCCCTCGACAAGGGGGATATGGTTGACGGATCCCGTCGGCGCCGCCGAGCGGAGGAGACCCAGATGCCCGCCACCAGCCCGCCCAATCCCTTCGCCCGGCAGACCCCGGGGGGCTCGGCGCCGCGGCCGCCCCGTCGCTCCAACACCCGCGCCTGGCTCTGGATCACCCTCGCCCTGCTCGCCGTCAACGTCATCATCGCCAACGTCGTGCCCTCCGGTGGCGGCACCAACCGGGTGACCATTCCCTACACCACCTTCCTGCAGCAGGTCCAGGCGGACAACGTGGCCAGCGTCACCGCCACCGCCGACAGCATCGACGGCACCGCCAAGAAGCCGGTGTCGGCGCCGGGCAGCAGCAGCAAGTCGGTCGACTTCCACACCGTGGTGCCCAGCTTCAGCAGCACCGGCAGCGGCACCATCGCCAGCAGCCTGGAGACGCTGCTGCAGCAGCACAACGTGCAGGTCACCGCCCAACCCGCGTCGCAGAGCGGCAACGTGCTGCTCACCCTGCTGCTCAGCTTCGGTCCCACCATCCTGCTCATCGGCGGCTTCTTCCTGCTCAGCCGCGCCGCGGCGCGGGCCACCAGCGGCGGCGGCATCATGGGCTTCGGCCGCAGCACCGCGCGCCTCTACGACGCTGAGCGCCCCGCCACCACCTTCGCCGACGTGGCCGGCATCGACGACGCCAAGGAGGAGCTGGTCGAGGTCGTCGACTTCCTCCGCGAGCCGCAGAAGTACCAGCGCCTCGGCGGCACCGTGCCCAAGGGCGTGCTGCTGGTCGGCGCGCCGGGAACGGGCAAGACGCTGCTGGCCAGGGCGGTCGCCGGCGAGGCGCGGGTCCCCTTCTTCTCCATCTCCGCAAGCGAATTCGTCGAGGCCATCGTCGGCGTCGGCGCGGCGCGGGTGCGCGACCTCTTCCAGAAGGCGCGTGCCGCGGCGCCGGCAATCGTGTTCATCGACGAGCTCGACGCCGTCGGCCGCAGCCGCGCCGCCGCGGTGCGCATCGGCGGGCACGACGAGCAGGAGCAGACGCTCAACCAGATCCTCACCGAGATGGACGGCTTCGACTCCCGCGAGGGCGTCATCGTCATCGCCGCCACCAACCGCGCCGACGTGCTCGACGAGGCGCTGCTGCGTCCCGGCCGCTTCGACCGCCGGGTGGTGGTGTCGCCGCCCGACCGCGTCGGCCGCGCCGCCATCCTGCGCATCCACACCAAGGGAGTCCAGCTGGCGCCCGACGTCGACCTCGACGTGCTGGCGCAGATGACCCCGGGAGTGGTCGGCGCCGAGCTGCGCAACCTGGTCAACGAGGCGGCGCTGCTGGCGGCGCGGCGCAACCACGACGCGGTGACCATGGACGACTTCTCCGCCGCGCTGGAGAAGATCCAGCTGGGCACCGAGCGGCGCATCGTGCTGAGCCGCGAGGACCGCGAGCGCATCGCCTACCACGAGAGTGGCCACGCGCTGCTCGGCCTGCTCATCCCCGGCAGCGACCCGGTGCGCCGGGTCAGCATCGTGCCGCGCGGGCGCGCCCTCGGCGTCACCCTGCAGTCGCCGGTCGACGACCGGCAGAACTACCCGGAGAGCTACCTGCGCGCCCGCATCACCGCCGCCCTGGGTGGGCGCGCCGCAGAGGCGATCGTCTACGGCGTGGTCACCACCGGCGCGGAGAACGACCTGCTGCAGGTCACCCGGCTGGCCCGGGAGATGGTGACGCGCTGGGGCATGAGCGAGCGGCTCGGCCCGCTCAACCTCAGCGTCGACGGCGAGACGCCGCTGGGGGTGCAGCGCCCTTACAGCGACGCCACCGCGCAGCTGGTCGACGACGAGGTGCGCCGCATCGTGCAGGACGGCCTGAAGCAGGCCTGCTCGCTGCTCAACGAGCATCGCAGCCAGCTCGACGCGCTGGTGCAGGCGCTGCTGGCCAAGGAGACCCTCGGCGAGGCGGAGATCCTGCAGATCACCGGCATCGCCCCGCAGCCGCGTCCCGAGACGCCGGAGCAGATCGAGAAGGAGGTGGCGGCAACGCCGGCCGCGCCCAGCGGCTCGATGCCGGTGGAGTGACGCCGTCCCGGGGGTCCGGCTGATACCTCTGTCTCAGATACAATCCGGCGCGTGGCGATCACCGAGGCCGACGCCGACCTGCACCAGCTGGCGGCGCAGCTGACGCCACTGCTGGGCCGGCTGCGCCGCGCCGTCAACCGCTCGGTGCGCAGCAGTGTGCCCGGCCTGCGGCTTCCCGAGGCGCAGATGGACGTGCTGCGCGTCGTCGTCACCGAGACGCAGCCGCGCGTCCAGGACGTCGCCGCGCGCCTGCATCTCGCTCCCAACACGGTGAGCACATTGGTCGCCGCGCTGGTCGACCGCGGCCTGGTGCTGCGCAGGGCGGACGCAGAGGACCGCCGTGTGGTGCGCCTCTCCCCCACCGCCCAGGCGCGCCGCCGCATCGCGGCGTGGCGGGCGCGGCGCACCGACGTCGTCGACGCCCACCTGCGGCGGCTGCCCGCCGCCGATCGCCGCGCCCTGGCCCGCGCGCTGCCCGTTCTCGAACGGCTCACCGAGTCGCTGGAGGACGACGATGGCTGACGCGCCGCCCATCGAATGCGACGACCTGCACGTGTGGTTCGGCGAGGTGCACGCCGTCGACGGCGTCTCGTTCACCGTGCAACGCGGCGAGGTCCACGGCCTGCTCGGGCCCAACGGCGCCGGCAAGACGACCACCATCCGGGTGCTCACCACCCTGGTCCCGCCCGACCGCGGCAGCGCCCGCGTCTTCGGCCTCGACGTGCGCCGCGACGCCATGCGGGTGCGCCACCTCATCGGCTACCTGCCCCAGCAGCTCTCCGCCGACAGCGGGCTCACCGGCTACGAGAACGTCTGGCTGTTCGCCCGACTCTTCGACCTGCCGCGCAGCGAGCGGCGCGAGCGCATCCGCGACGCGCTGGTCGCCATGGGCCTCGACGACGTGCGCGACCGCCTGGTGTCGACGTATTCCGGCGGCATGGTGCGGCGTCTCGAGCTGGCCCAGGCGCTGGTCAACCGCCCGGCGCTGCTCGTCCTCGACGAGCCCACCATCGGCCTCGACCCGCTGGCGCGCGCCGCGGTGTGGGACCACGTGCGCAGCATCTGCGCCGAGACGGGCATGACCGTGCTGCTGACCACGCACTACATGGAGGAGGCCGACGAGCTCTGCGACCGCGTCGCCATGGTGCACCGCGGCCGCCTGCGCGCCACCGGCTCGCCCGCTGAGCTGAAGGCGCAGCTCGGCCCCGGGGCGACCCTCGACGACCTCTTCCGCCACTTCGCCGGCGACGAGCTCGACGCCGCCGACACGGGAGGATTCCGCGATGTGCGCCGCACCCGCCGCACCGCAGGACGCCTGGGCTAGGCCGGCCGCGCTGCTCGACCAGCTGCCGCCGTGGTGGCGGCTGCTGGGCAGCCGAGTGGTCACCTTCTGGCTGGTCGAGCTGCGCAAGATCCGCCATGACCGCAGCGAGCTGTACACCCGCGCCATTCAACCGGCGTTGTGGCTGCTCATCTTCGGCGAGACCTTCACCCGGCTGCGGGCGATCCCCACCGGCAGCACGCCGTATCTCGACTACCTGGCCCCCGGCATCATGGCCCAGTCGGCGCTCTTCGTCGCCATCTTATACGGCATCCAGATCATCTGGGAGCGCGACTTCGGCATCCTCACCAAGCTGATGGCGACGCCCACGCCGCGCATCGCGCTGATCACCGGCAAGGCCTTCGCCGCGGGGGTGCGCTCGGTGAGCCAGGTGGTCGCCATCCTCGCCCTCTGCGCCGTCCTGCGCATCGGCATCTCCTGGAACCCGCTGCACCTCGCCGGCGTGATGCTCATCGTGGTGCTCGGCTCGGCGTTCTTCTCGACACTGTCGATGACCATCGCCGGCCTGGTGCTCTCCCGCGAACGCCTGATGGGCATCGGCCAGGCGATCACCATGCCGCTCTTCTTCGGCTCCAACGCCCTCTACCCCACCGCCCTGATGCCCGCCTGGCTGCAGGCGGTCACCGTGGTCAACCCGCTGAGCTACGAGGTCGACGCGCTGCGCGGACTGCTGATCTCCACGCCCAGCCGGTTGGGCCTTGACGTCGGTGTGCTGGTGTTCGCCTCGACGCTGGGCATCGTCGCCGCGTCACTGCTGCTGCGCCGCCTGGCCCGCTGAGCGGCTCAGCCCCGCGGGGTGACGTCGAGGTCGGGCGGCGGCGTGTCGGGGATCTTCCAGCGCAGGAAGCCCTTGTCGTAGACCTCGTGGTACGCGTTGGCGGAATCGACCATCGCCGCGAACGACGTCTCGAATGCGTCCCAGTCCTCGGCGGCGATGGCCCGCTGCACCGCGGCCACCTCACCGGCGATGAACTTCTCCATGTTCTCGGTGTACTTGGGCCGCAGGAAGACGGCCTTCTCCATCAGGCCCACCGCCTCCTTGAGCTGGAAGGCGGCGAGCGGCTTGTTGTGCGCCTTGCCCGCGTACCAGCACTTCCAGATTCGGGCGCCGACCAGCGGCATCATCTCCGCCATTCCGGGGAGCACCAGGCCGAGGTCGCTCAACGCGAAGCTGCCCTTGCCGGTGTCGATCACGTGCTCGTGCTCGCTGTCGTGCATCGTCATCGCGTCTCCTGCTGGCGGGTGGGCGGGAAGGCGAGGACGCAGTGTATCGGAGCTTTCTGATGTGTTGGAAACCTTGCCTAGGCCGGTGCGCGAGTCACACCGTCGAATCGGCGGATCGCGGCAGCCCGCCGGCCGCCGCGAGCAACCGGCGACGACGCGCCCGTCCCGACCTCGGCCCTCGGGGCGGGCGCTGACCGGTCGCCCAGTAACGGTGCGGTTCCTGTCATCCCCGCCACATGTCGAAGCTGCAATTGACCCGGGCGCCGATGGCAGGGAGAGTCAGCGCTCCGTGGCGGGGCAGGAACGGCAGGGGTGAAGTGGCAGCAACCACGCGAGTCACCCGGAGGACGGTGCAGTGCTCTCTACCCGGACAGGCCAGGCGCGATGACGGTGGTCGTCGCACCGAGCCCGACCATCGACTGCGACCTGCCGCGGCCGGCCATCCCGCCGCTGCCGCGGTGCCCCTTCGCACGGCTGGGGCTCGACGCCATCGCCTCGGCCGGCTGCATCGGATTCTCGCCGCAGAAGGTCAGCTTCCCGCACGGGCCGGGAGAGTCGCTGGATGCCGGCATCTCCTGCCGACACATCCGCATCGCCCAGGCGCAGGAACGGCACTGGCCGGTCTGCAGCCATCCCGACGCGCCGCTGCCTCGCCCCGCCGAGGCGCGCCGCGACCTGCTCGGCCGGCGCCACTGAGACGGCCCGCCTCCTGACTGGGCGGTCAGCAAGGGCGAAAACCTGACAGGCTTTCATGCTGGCTGCATCATCGGGCCCTCCCCCACGGTCTAGAGTTTTGTCAACGCGAGCCGACGCGGCGGGCCACTGAGGGAGGTGGAGCATGGCCCCCCAGGTGCCGGTCGCCGGTCTGGATCGCCCCCTGCGCGTGGCGATCCTGGACTCGTCGCCGCTCTACCGGGCGGTGCTCTCGGCCATGGTCCGCCAGCAGGGGTGGCAGGAGACGGCCCACGCCGGCTATGCCGAGCTGGTCGCGGCGGTGGAGGAAGGCCAGGTCGACCTGGCGCTGCTCGACTATTCCGACGTCCCCGCTCCAGAGCAGGAGCTGATCGAGTTCCACCGCATCGTCACCGGGCTCACCGTGGTGTTCTCGCACGACGAGGCCAACCTCAAGGCGGCCCTGCGCGCCGGGGCCACCATGGCTGTGCCCAAACCGTTCGACCCCGACTTCCTGGCGCTCTCGGTGGAAGCGCTGCTGCACCGCGGCCTGGCGCTGCGCAGCCTCCTCTCCGAGGTCGCCCTGGTCGGCGACCTGCGCATCCACCTGGCCACCCATGTGGTGGAACGCGAGGGACGCCGCCACGTCCTCAGCCCCACCGAGTGGCAGCTCTTCGCGGTGCTGCTCTCCCATCCCGGCCGCATCTTCGACCGCGAGGAGTTGGCCGAGCAGGCTTGGGGAACCGGCTATGCCGGCCGCCGCGCCCAGATCGAGCTGTACATCTCGCGGCTGCGCCGCAAGGTGGAGCGCGACGCGCGCAACCCCGAGGTGGTGCAGACCGTCCGCCATGCCGGCTACCGGCTGGGGCTGCGGCCGACGCCGATCGAGACGGAGCGCCTCAGCGACCTCGACCTCGACGAGGCGCCGGTCGAGGAGACCACGCCGCCGGTGGTGCAGGGCTGGATCGACTGCTATCGCAAGCTGGTGG